>JAGHSX010000167.1 GCA_018065645.1 Candidatus Scybalousia scybalohippi | reverse complement strand
CCCTTGTATCTCAAATATCTGTAAATATTTCCTTTACTATCTGTGTAGATAAGAGTGTCTTTCTTTATAGATTGAATAAAATATACAAAGGTTCTTTCCATATTGTCTTCATATATAAGAGTATCTCCACTGATAGAATAGTGTCCTATTGCATATTCGTATGTAGAGTCATCCTGGAAAGTGTAGGTTATGGCAGTACGCTTGTTTGGATCGTAGTTGTAAGGAGCATACTCTATGTAATCTCTATAGTGATAGTTATCCAATTCTTCATTTTCCAATACAGCCAGATTTCTCCACTTTCCTGCAATAAAGTCATCACCTTCGTCTATATTCTTTTCACAAGAAGTGAACAACAAAGGCATAGCAAGTAATGCAAGCAGAGACAAACAATTGATTATTCTTTTCATATTCTGTGTGTTTACTTTTTTTCTTTAGCTAATTTTGTCAATTTTATTGTATCAAATATTTGGAAGACCACAAATATTATGATATAAGCAAATGCAAATTTAATATTTTTTTCAATATGAGACAACAATACTGTTACTAAAACTGCAACATAAATTGAAAATTTCACAATTCTAGTTAAAAAGAATGCCTGGTTGAAATTTATTTTAGTCTTTTCAGGAGAATAATACAAGAAAGCATAACTTCCCAAAGTAACGACAAAAAACATCATTATGTAATATGGAATATTAAATGACAGGTATTCCTTTGGAACAACCAACATCAAAAATAAAACTGCAAAGCATAATATAAGTGATACGCCTGTCACATCTAACAAATATGAAGCCAATGGATGTTTTTTCATAATATTATCTGCTATTTTTTATTATTTGTAATCTATTATTTATTCTCTCTATCTTTAAGATACATCAAACGGAAGAACTTCAAATAAGCATCTATATTTCTTCTGTTGTAGAATGTAGCATAGTTTTGAACAGAAATCACAAAATGTCTGTAGAATGTAGGATTAAGTGCAGCGAATTTAGGATTTTGTTGAATACTATCATAATAATCCAACGCTTCTTCCCTGTTCTTAAACTTCCTTACATTTATCATTTGCTCTGAAGAAGTAAACAACTGTGCAGTAGATTTCAATTCCAAAGAAGAATAGTTGTCCGCATTAAAATTATCTACCACTTCTTGAACGTATGTAATATCATTTTTAGAATCATCTACAAGAAGAATATAGTAATGCTGCATATCCTTGTTTCTGAACATCAAAGCTTCTGCGTCCAGGATATCATCACGGTTTACAGCCTGCTCTTCGCTTACTTCTTCTTTTTCTTCAGGAGTCTGCTCTGCTACAAGATCTGCATCTTTTTCTTTTGGCTTGTACTTGATATCAAAATCTTTGATATTGTAATTCTCAGACAAGAAAATCAGTTGTTTTTCTATCACAGGAGTAACCTCACTTGTAGGATAATTGAAAATAATCATATTAAGATTGTCAGCCAAAGAGTCCACTCCGTAGGCTCTACCTTTTGAAAGTGCAGAGATGTACAGCAAACGAGGAATATATGGTCCTGTCTTTATGCTGTCTATTGCAAAAGCACTATATTCTATTGCAGAAAGATATTCATTGTTTGCATATCTTGTGTAAGCCTCTTTATATAGATTTTCTGCAGCAGTATTATTGTTTTTAATATCTTCCCAATAGTCTGGGTTCTTAATCATCAAAGCATATTCGCTTTCAGGAAATTCGTTAAGAATCTTGTTCTTATAGAAATTACTGCTAGGATAGTTTGCCAAATCATCGTAAATCCTATACAAATGATAAGAAGATGGCAAAATATTCTTGTGTGTTGGATAGCGCTTATGCAGTTCAAGGAATGATTCTATAGCTTTTTCTCTATCATTCAATCCCTGATAGTAAATATACCCTGCGTCCATCAAGCATCTGGCAATATCTGCGTTTGCAGTATCTTTTGCTCCTTGAGAATATGGAATATCTTTTTTGTAATAGTCTGGTTTGTCTGGAGTAAGAGCACTTTTTGACAATTTCACTTCACCATCCGCATCCATCTCCGTAGTATCATTTTCTGCCAATGCTTCATCCTCAAATCCTATCTCTTTCTTGTCTTCCAATCTCCAGTTATCTTCCAATGGTCTATCTCCCCAACGGCGTTGGAATTCCAGTTTTCCAGACTGTACAGTTGTAGGATTATTGAAGTAGAAATTACTACGATTTTGTCCGTTGAACTGGTTGAAATTATTCATGGAAGCATTTCTTGCCATAAGAGCCTTTTGAAGTTTTTCTTCCTCTGCTTTTCTCTTTTGCTCTGCCTTGTATTCATCTATCCATTTTTGAATTTTAGCATTCAGTTCTTCTGCAGGCATCTCACTCATAGCCAAAAGACTATCCCAACGCTCTATAGTATTAAGATTTTCAACCAATGAAGTCAAGACTTTGTGTCTGGCAACTATTACATCCCTATTTGGATAATCCTTATTCATCAAAGAAATGGCAGTATCATAATACATTTGAGCTTTCTTGTAATCTCTTAAAGTATCATAATAGACATTGGCTGCTCTAAGAGCGGAAGCCATTTTCTGCACATTATTATTCTTTGAACTTTTAACACTCTCTTCCCACTTTTTGCAAGCTATGGTCATATTTCTGTTTCTGAAATATATTTCTCCAATAGCGTAGTATATCTGGTCTTGATATTCAAGATTTTTTTCATCATCGAGCATTTTCTCCAAATCCTCTATGATAGAAATACTGTTTTTCTTGCTTGGATCGTAACACAGAGCTATGTTCAGTTTAGAAACGAACTGCATGGAATATTCTCCAGCATGACGAGCTGTATATTTGAATGCTTTGGTTGCCTGTGAATACTGTTTTGTATTCATATATATTTGTCCCTCTATGAATTTAACTCTTGTATTAAGAGTTTTGTCAAAAGGGTTTTTCTTTCTCATAGAGAAATTTTCCAAAGCAGGCAATGTTTTACCCTGTGCAATATTGTTTTCTGCAGATACCAGATTTAAGAAGTTATTGATTTTCTTTGGTGCTTTCTTTTCCTCCAAAGCTTTTCTTACTTGCTTTAAAAGAATATCTGCCTCATTGTATTTTCTTTCCTTGCTGTAGGTAAGAGCCAACCAAACCATTGGTTCATAGATTTCTGTGCGGTTTTTCCAGTTAGCTATAATATACTGAAATGTTGCCTCTGCACTTTTATAATCGTGTGCATAATAGCAACTCTTACCTATAAGTAGATATGCATCATCTATCTGCGGATTTTTCTCCACACCAGAAAAACGCATAGAGTGTTTCTTGGTAACCTTGCTACCTTTCTCTATTGCTCTGTCTGTATTGGCTTTAATAGTCTTAGCCTGTTCTTCTGTGCCATTGATGAAAACTGGAAGAATTCTTGTATAGTCATCTTTCCAATTTTTTTCCACCATACGCTGTCCTTCTTTCAAAGAATTTTGGCCATTCCCCAACGCATATAGTGAGCCACTATGTTGTGATACGCCCTATTTGCCCACTTATCTTTTGTTGTAGAACAACCTGTCAGACAGATTATTGCAAAAAAGGTTAATAATATTATTGTATATTTTCTTTTCAAAATAGTTTCTCTTACTTTTGCATTAACAAAGATTTGCAAAGATAATAAATATATCTATATTAAACAAACGTAAAGAACGTATTTCTATTTTCAAGCTTTAAGAAAATTTTCAGGACTTTTTCTTTTGAAAATATAGATCTCCAACCAAAATCAAAAAATATTGTATATTTGCAAATAAAGGTAATTTCACAATAAGATAAACTATTTCTAAACAGATGAAAACTTCTGATCTTATAGGACTTAGCAGACATCGCATTGGTATAGATGGCGCAGGCGTAACAACACTTATTGCCTTTCACGAATGCCCTCTTGATTGCAAGTATTGCCTTAATCCACAAGCATTATCATCCAAAGGTGTTTGGAAGAAATTTACTCCTAAAGAACTATACAACATCGTCAAAAAAGATGACCTGTATTTCAGAGCTACTGGCGGCGGAGTAACATTCGGAGGTGGTGAACCTCTCCTATCATGCAAGGAGATTCTACATTTCCATAAACTTTGTCAAGATGAAGGCAAACGATGGAAATTCAATATAGAAACCTCGCTGAATGTTCCTGGGATATTTGCAGAAGTACTTGTCGGCTTGGTCAATCATTGGATTGTAGATATTAAGGACATGAATCCCGAGATTTACAAATCATATACTGACAAAGACAACAAATTTGTTATCGACAACCTAAAGTTTCTAATTGAGCACAAGGCTAAAATCACGGTTAGAGTGCCACTGATACCAAACTTCAACACAGAGTCAGATGTAGAGAAGAGTGTACAAACTCTTCAATGCTTGGGTATTACTGATATAGAAAGATTTACATACATCATAAAAACTCATTAGCATGAAAAAAGGAAAAAGAATTTGTCAAGCATTAAAAGAACTTCGCAAGCGTATTGCTGAAGCTAATGATATTCCGTTTGAGATTGAAAAATGCATTCACAAAGGCAATTGCCCTGGAACTTGCCCTAAATGTGAAGCAGAGGTTCGCTATCTAATGGAGTGCATAGATATGCGTGAACAAGAGGGCAAACCTGTTGTAATTGAAGGGCTGATGAATGAAGATGAGCTTCGCAAAGCTTTCTCAATAGATTCAATAGAGCAAGACATTACTGAGAATCCCAATGATTTTGTGACTATGGGGATGCCAGACCCAACGAAACCAGAAGTATTGATGGGTACGCCAATGCCAGTACCAACCTATGATTTTGCTGCGACTATAGCCAAAGAGTTGTTGTCTAATACAGAAGGAAACATCATATTCTCTCCTACCGGTCTTTGTCGCATTCTAGAAATGTTGCGTGAAGGCATGGATAAAAACAGCGACATCTATGATAAAGTCTGCTGTCTTATTGATGGCTTCAATAGCGAGATTGAGATATGGGATGTTGATGATTTCAAGTTGGAACATGCAGCAAGCATCTGGTATAACAAGGCATTGGGTTTTATCAAAGATGAATACATTGACACCTTGGAGGATGCTTATAATGCTGAAGCACTCAATGCAGACTTCTTGCAAAAGACTAAGACAAAACTCTGGATTGACAAGTGGGTATCAGAGAATACAAACAAGATGATAAAGTCTCTCGACACAGAAATAAGTCCAGATTCTCTTTTGGTATTACTGGATGCCATCTACATGAAGGGTAAGTGGGAGACCCCATTTGATCCAGACCTTACGGAAGCAGATATATTCTACAATGCAGATGACTCAGAATCTGAAGTGGATATGATGTATCAAGAAATAGAGGATGCAGAATACGTTGAAACAGATGATTATCAAATTATAAACATCCCTTACAAGAACTTTAATTTCAGCATGTCTGTTGTACTTCCAAAGAATGGCATCAGCATAGATTGCATCATGGAAAGAACTGATTGGTTGGATTTTGTAACAGATGAGTGTAATGTTGATTTGTACATGCCTCGATTCAAATTCAACAATACATTATCTTTCAAGGATATTTTGACAGGTTTAGGTCTTAGCGATTTGTTTGATAAAGAAGATTCTCTGCCAGGCATTACTGACTTACCAGCTCATATAAGCCAAATAAAACAGCAATGTGTTATTGCCGTGGAAGAAGAAGGTACGGAAGCAGCCGCTGTTACCATGGCTGAGTGTGAAATTGGTTGTTTGCCTCCTGATGATATTCTTCAAACTGTAACAATGAAATTGGATAGGCCATTCGGTTTTGCCATCAAAGGTGAATACGATCAACTTATATTCATGGGGGTGGTTAGAAATATGAATCAAAATAAGAATTAAATTCATCGACACAAACTTTCATGTACTTCATAAGACAATAGAGTTTATATTTTTGAACTTATAAAAACTCTTCATTTTATTCTACTAAAACGAAGAGTTATTTTGCTAACTCTTCGTTTTAGAAAATTTTTATTTGATGTTTTTTATCAGGAGTTTTTTTTAACTATTGCTGTCTAGTAAAACTTTTTTTTGAATTTTAGAATTGGCACTCATGTGAAGTATCAGTCCTTTTGGTTACATTGTTTTTCCCACAAAACAAAAAATTTGCAACCATAAGCAAAGATAGCAATTTTACCAGACAGTAATATTTCCATAATAAAAATCAAATAGGTGCAGAAGTACAAAATAAATAGCAATTATCGGGTCCATTTTGGTCCGATAATTGCCATAAAATACAGATTTTTGGTCCGATTCTTATAAGTTTTTTATCTAAATATCCTACAAAGATAGTCGTAATGAGGACCTTCTTCTATCAACTCCACATTAAAACCATTGTCTTTAGCAAAGCTTTCCAGTGTTTGAAAATCAATATAAAGCCAGTCAAATTCTTCTCCTTTTGTGTCTTTATACTGCATTTGATAAGTCAATTCTCCATAGTAGTCACCATTTAGTGGAATACGGAAACTGCCATCATCTTCTTCAAAGATGTAGCAAATATCTGAAGAATCACAAAGGACTTGTCCGCCTTCATTCAGTATGTTATCAAGATGCTTGAAGAAATAATTAAGTTTTTCCACCTTACCTACCAAACCTATCCCATTCATAAGCATAAGTATAGTATCGTATTTTCCTTCCAATGAAAAGAAATCCTGACATAAAGTATTCTTTACACCTCTCTTTTTCATTGTTTCTACACTCAAGGAAGAAATATCCAAAGCAGTAACATCAAAACCTTTATCTTGCAAATACAAAGAATGACACCCTGCGCCAGCACCAACATCCAATACCTTACCTTTTGCTAATGTCAAAGCTTTTTGTTCCAGTTCTGGCATTTGCTCATATTTCCTAAACAGCAGTTCTACAGGTATTTCGTCTTCCTCAAACATTGGCGAAAAAACTCTCAGTTTGCTTGCTTTGCCTTTTTCATAGTATTCGGCAATAGCTCTACCCATAGCGTCATTATTTGTATTCATAATCGTTTCTTTATTTTAGTATTTTTTGATAAGCAAGTCTTTCATCACCATTTTCCAAATAGATAATGCCACAATAAGCAAAGCCATTCTTTTTCATCAAATGATGCATTATGGAATTATCTCTATGCGTGTCTATTCTTATATTTTTTGTTTTTGAAAAACAATATTCCAGCATACATTCTATCACTCCCTTGCTTTCTGGAGTGCTAGCAATACGATGAATAGTATAGTATTTTTGAGTATCATCTATCCATTCTCCCTCATAGATATTCTTGTAAGTTGGTTCTTCTCCAAAGATAAAAGCAAAATAAGCAACTACCTTTTGATCTTCTTCTACAACATAAGCATTCTCTTTTTCAATATCTTGAAGAATAGTTTCCTGCTGAGGATAACCATTTGTCCATTGCAACATATTTCCATTATCCCTCATTATCTGCCTAGCCTGAGCAACAATATCCATTATTCGCTCTACATCCTCTACCCTTGCATTCCTTACTTTTTTATCCATACTCACAAATTTAAATTTTTCTTTCGGTCAAAAATAAATACATAAAAATAGTTATTCCTGACATTTTGCAAATTTAAGAAATTTTCTCAAAATACTAAAATTTTCAAAACACTCACAGCTACATAGGGAAAACACTGCCTAAGATCTTTCAAAATCCAATCTTTAAGTGCTCTAAGAATTAAAAATTCCCGACCGACTCACAGGCATTTCTCAAATTTTCAATTCTCAAACAATAAAAATATCTAAAACTCTAAGCTAATTATATAA
Organism: Candidatus Scybalousia scybalohippi; assembly: GCA_018065645.1. Taxonomy (GTDB): domain Bacteria; phylum Bacteroidota; class Bacteroidia; order Bacteroidales; family P3; genus Scybalousia_A; species Scybalousia_A scybalohippi. The sequence goes on along the minus strand of JAGHSX010000167.1, from coordinate 4 downwards.
CTGC
>JAGHSX010000005.1 GCA_018065645.1 Candidatus Scybalousia scybalohippi | reverse complement strand
AACCTTAAACGTTGGAAGAATCAAAAATAAGATTATTAAAATTTCAAAAAAATAAAAGAGATGCAAACTTCAGGTTTGCATCTCTTCTTTTTATAGATTTTATTATTTATTTAACTTCTTCAAAATCTGCATCTGTAACATCACCATCATTCTTGTTGTCGTTTGACTGGCTATTGTTTTGCTGCTGATTCATATCTGGGCCAGGTTGTCCTTGGTTAGGATTTGCTCCCTGATACATATTTTGACTTACAGTTTGAAGAACATTGTTCAATGCTTCAGTTGCTCTGTCTATACCTGCCAAATCACGTTTTGCGTGTGCATCTTTCAAATCTTTAAGAGCGTTTTCAACTTCAGATTTCTTGTCTGCAGGAACTTTATCTGCATTATCTTTCAAGAAACTTTCAGTTTGGAATATCATACTATCTGCAGCATTTATTTTATCTGATTCTTCTTTTGCTCTCTTATCTTCTTCTGCATGAGCTTCTGCATCAGCCTTCATTCTCTTGATTTCTTCATCAGACAAACCACTTGAAGCTTCAATCTTGATACTTTGTTGTTTTCCTGTAGCTTTGTCAAGAGCAGATACATTCAAGATACCATTTGCATCAATATCAAATGTTACTTCGATTTGAGGAACACCTCTTCTTGCAGGTGGAATATCGCTAAGGATGAAACGACCTAAAGATTTATTGTCTGCTGCACGTGTTCTTTCACCTTGTAGAACGTTGATTTCTACACTTGGTTGGTTATCTTGAGCTGTAGAGAATACTTGAGATTTCTTTGTAGGTATTGTTGTGTTAGCTTCTATAAGTTTTGTCATAACTCCACCTAGAGTTTCTATACCCAATGACAATGGAGTAACGTCAAGAAGCAATACATCTTTTACTTCACCTGTCAAAACACCGCCTTGAATAGCAGCACCTATTGCAACAACTTCGTCAGGGTTAACTGATTTGTTTGGCTGCTTTCCAAAGAACTTGTAAACCAATTCTTGAACAGCTGGAATACGAGAAGAACCACCAACAAGAATTACTTCATCAATTTTACTCTTATCATAGCCTGCGTCTTGAAGAGCTTTTTCGCAAGGAACCAAACAACGTTTGATAAGATCATCACAAAGTTGTTCAAATTTACTTCTTGACAAAGAACAATTCAAGTGTTGAGGAACATTGTCAACAACTGTTATGTAAGGAAGATTTACTTCTGTCTGAGTAGAAGAAGAAAGTTCTATCTTAGCTTTTTCAGCAGCCTCTTTCAAACGTTGAAGAGCCATAGGGTCTTTTCTAAGGTCTACGTTTGGATGATCTTTCATAAATTCTTCAGCCAACCAGTTGATAATTTTTCTATCAAAGTCATCACCACCAAGATGAGTATCACCGTTTGTACTCTTTACTTCAAATACACCATCACCCAATTCCAAAATAGAAATATCGAATGTACCACCACCAAGGTCAAATACTGCGATATGAGCATCTGAATCTTTTTTATCCAAGCCATAAGCCAAAGCTGCAGCTGTAGGTTCATTGATAATACGTCTTACTTTCAAACCTGCAATTTCACCAGCTTCTTTTGTAGCTTGACGTTGTGAATCGTTGAAATATGCAGGAACTGTAATAACTGCTTCACTTACTTCTTGACCAAGATAATCTTCTGCAGTTTTCTTCATCTTTTGAAGGATGATAGCTGAAATTTCTTGTGGAGTATAAAGTCTGCCGTCAATATCAACTCTTGGAGTATTATTGTCTCCTCTTACAACTTTGTAAGGAATTTGACTTGTTTCCTCTGTAACCTGATCATACATATTACCCATAAATCTCTTTATAGAGTAAATAGTATTTTGAGGGTTAGTGATTGCCTGACGCTTTGCAGGGTTACCAACTTTTCTTTCACCATCTTTTACAAAACCTACTATTGAAGGAGTTGTTCTTCCACCTTCGCTATTAGGTATAACTACTGTTTCATTTCCTTCCATAACAGCTACGCAGCTGTTAGTTGTTCCAAGGTCTATTCCTATTATCTTTCCCATTGTTTTATTATTTTTTATTTGTTAATACTCTTTGTTTAAAAATCATTCTTGTTTTAGATGTTCCTACATCCGTAAAAACATCAATATAATTTTCAAACATTGTGCCAAACGAGACAATATGTCAAATTGTCATATCTTTGGCTCTAGATGTATTTACAATATAAACACCAGAGAATACTAAAACAGCAGCCAAAACTTTGTACCAAGATAAGAAATCCATACCTACAAGAATTGCAATAATAGTTGTAACTATTGGTTGCACATAATTATACATAGACAATGTTGTAGGTCTTATACGCTTTTGACCAAAAGGAATAAGCATGTAATTTAAGCAGGTGGCTAATAGAACAACGTATGCCACCTCTACCCAATTAAGAATTGTCAAACTAGCATAATCAACACTTAAAACTTGCTTCAATGTGAATGGACTAATTATAATAGTTCCAAAAAGAAACATCCATTTCATTGTAGTAAGAGGATGATTACGTTTTATAAGTTTTGAAAATATTGTAAGATAAACTGCATAACTAATCGTACCAAGCATGCATATTACAATACCAAGACTATTATTTACAGGAACAACAAAACCATGTTCCTTACTAAGAATAAGAATCAAAGCGCCACAAAGGCCTACTGCTACACCAAGAGCCTTCTTGAAAGTCAAAGGTTCCTTTATAAAGACAGCAGCCATTATCATAGTGAAGATAGGTGTAGTTGATACAACTATGGCAGTATTTGTCGGAGTGGTTTTCTCCAATCCCACAATATTTAGAAACAAATTCATTACCGTGCCAAAAATAGCTGCAAAGAAGAACAGAAATATATCTTTTCTTTCAGCTTTCTTAGGAGAAAATACGAAAGACAATATCCAAAAAATAATAGCAGAAAATACAAATCTAAAAAATGTTAGTGCGTAAGGAGAAATACTCATCATAGCATCTTTTGCTATTGGAGTATTTATTCCAAAAATTATATTAACAGCAAGAATTGCAAGATGGCCTTTTTTATTTTCAGAAAAAGTCATTACTTTATTTCATATTTACCAAAAACTGAACTGTTCTACGGCTTCGTTGCTCTATAATCTTTTCTCTACCTTGCAAAACATCGTCAATAGATGCCTGATCGTAATGACGTATAGTTATAAGTTGCAATTGAGTATTGTATCTCACCTTAAAATCGTGTTGCAAATCTTCCAATAGTTGTGGCAATATATTTCTATTTTCATCAAAACAAACAGAAAATGAAATTGCAGAATTTTGCATAAGATTTACTTTCACCTTGTTTTTTGCCAAGATGTCAAAAATTGTTGCAATATTTTTTTCTGCTATAAATGAGAAATCCTTAGGGAAAATAGACAATAGAAGTTGATTATCTTTAAATATATAATTTGGAACGACTGGAACAATGTTAGGATTTGAACATATTACAGAACCTTCATCTTCTGGATTGACAAAAGACTTTATATACAAAGGTATTGAAAGATTTTCCAAAGGTTTTATCGTTTTAGGATGGATAATCGTTGCCCCATAATAAGAAAGTTCTATTGCTTCTTTGAATGGAATAGAAGAAAGTTTTGTCGTTTTTTCTACTCGTTTAGGATCTGCATTTAACAAACCTGGAACATCTTTCCAAATTGTCATACTTTTGCATTCCATACAATGTGCTAATATTGCAGCAGAATAATCGGAACCTTCCCTTCCGAGAGTTACAGATAGATTTTCCTTTGTACCTCCAATAAATCCTTGAGTAATAACCATATTTACAAACGGAAAAATTGGTTCTAATGTTTGCTTCACACTAGTTTTTGTCAATTCCCAATTAACATTTGCGTCTCTATAGTTATTGTCTGTTTTTATCAAATCAACTGCGCTAACCAACTTGTTTTTTAGTCCACAAGCATTCAAATATTCAGAAACTATGGTAGTTGATATTTTTTCTCCATAAGAAACTATACTATCATACAGAAAATTATAGTCTGTATTTGGTATATGAAGCATTTTGTTTTTAAGTTCTGTAAACAATAGATTTATCTTAACCTTACAACTTTCTGCATCATCTCCTGAGAACAGATCTTCAATGATGTTTGTATGATAGTCTTTTAGTTCTTCATATTGTTGTGTAAAAAAGGTAGCGTCATTAAACCACATATTAACTATATTTTCCAGTTTGTTTGTAGTTTTTCCCATAGCAGAAATGACAACTATCCTCTTCTTGTCTTCTAAGGACAATATATGTTTTACATTTCTTACAGCATCTGCACTATTAACAGAAGCACCACCAAATTTTTCAACAAATATGTTTTCCATAGCATCCGAAATTTTAGCAAAAATACAAAAAATAAATAAAAGAAGAGTTTCATTTATAAACATAAAATGCAGTTTCGATTACTCAAAACTGCATTTTAATAAATCTTCATTTTATTTTTCACATAATTCTCCATAAAGGTCAAAATCTACTGCAGAAGTTATTTTTATTTGATAAAATTCGCCTATTTCCAATTTCACATCTTGTGTTTTTTCTATCAAGACTTCGTTATCAACTTCTGGAGAATCGTATTGTGTTCTTCCTACAAAGAAATTTCCTTCTTGTCTATCTATCAAAACTTCAAAAATCTTTCCTATTTTCTGTTGATTTAATTCATATGAAATCTCCTGCTGGATTTCTGTCAATTCATCCAAACGTCTTTGTTTTTCTTTCATTGGAACAGAATCTCTCATTTGACCAGCCTTTGTTCCCTCTTCTTTGGAATAAGTAAAAGCACCCATTCTATCAAATTTTATTTCACTTACAAAATCCCTTAACTCCTCATATTCTGTTTTCTTTTCAGAAGGATATCCGACAATCAATGTAGTACGAAAAGCAATATCAGGAACTTTTGTCCTTATTCTTTGAATCAAAGATCTCACTTCTTCTCCTGTAATATTCCTATTCATACTTTCCAATATACGATTATTGTAGTGCTGAAGAGGCATATCCAAGTAATGACAAATCTTCTTCTCACTTTGCATCAATTCCAAAATTTCTTCAGGAAATTGATTAGGATATGAATATTGCAACCTTATCCAATGAATATCTGTCTTGCAAAGTTCTTTCAATAAATCGTAAAGTTTTCTTTCTTTATACAAATCTAGACCATAATACGAAGTATCTTGAGCAATAAGTATCAATTCTTTCACACCTTGTTTTACAAGTTCTTTTGCTTCTGCGACTATTTCTTCTATTGGTCTTGAAATATGTTTTCCTTTTATCAAAGGAATCGCACAAAATGAGCATCTTCTATCACAACCTTCTGAAATTTTGATGTAAGCATAATGCTTTGGAGTAGAAAGTTGTCTAGTTGTTGACTCTATTGGAGTAGAATTTTGTCTAATATAATTGATTATTTCTTTCTCTTGCATAATTCCAAAAATTTTATCAATCTCTGGAATTTCTTTTTCCAAATCTTCTCTATACCTTTGAGCAAGACATCCAAACACTATAATACTAAAATCTTTTTTTTGCTCCTTACGAAAAGACACATAATCAAGAATTGTATTTATAGATTCCTCTTTCGCTTTGTCTATAAATCCACAAGTATTTATCAAAACATAATCAAAATCTTGGTCTTGAGAATCGAATTCTATTTCAAAACCTTCTTTGCTCAATTGTCCTGCAATACCTTCACTATCTACTGCATTCTTGGAACAACCAAGGCTAATCATATTTATCTTTTGTCTTTTCATTTTTTGCAATAATAAGTCTTGATTTCAAAACAATAAAACTTCGTTTTACATAAAGCAACACGAAGTTTTAAGAGAATACAATCAACTATTTTGTCAAAGTAAATTAAATCTTACAATTTTATCTTCACACCAACAGAAACATTCAAACGTGACAAATCTTCTGTTTCATTCAATTCAAATTCTTGGTCAGCACCATTCTTAACCTTACTAATACTGCCTCCCATATAAGAAACTTGACCTATAACAGAGAAATACTTGTTTACAAAATAATCACATCCTGCCTCTATTCCATAGCCAAAAGTTCCTCTTTTGTATGTTATCGCGCCAACGTTACGAATAGCATTTCTAAAGTTCATAAAACCTACTGTTGCTCTTCCGTAAACAATCCATTTATCTTTTATCAAATCTGTATGAGCCAAGAATGAAGGCCCTACATAAAACAAATATTTGTCATCAGAATAAGTTTCTGTTGCAGTACTTGATGGATAATAAGAATCAAAACTATTGTACATAGAGAAAACCACTCCTGCAGCAAAGTTTTTATGGAAATTATAATCATAATCAAGTTCAAAGTTTATTCCATTATGCATTCGTCTTTGATGAGACTCATTTGCATAGTTGATAAACAAATCTGTATTTTCTGTATCTCCAAATAAATAACCATAACCTAAAGTCATAGTAAAATGATGACGACTTGCTTTATATGCTTGGCAACAAGTTCCATTATTATGGTTACACTTATGTGTCTCTTCTGTATTTTGAGCAAACAAACCTGTTGTAGCTAAACACAAGGAGATAATTAAAAATATCTTTTTCATTTTCGTATCTTTATTTTTGTTGAATAAATGTTTATTATTTCTTTTCATCTTCAAACAAAGTTTCAACAAATGCCTCTCTATTGAATATTTGAAGATCTTCTGCTTTTTCTCCAAGACCTATGTATCTTACAGGAATCTTAAACATATCTGAAATTCCTATAACAACACCACCTTTAGCAGTGCCATCAAGTTTTGTCAAAGCTAAAGCATTTACTTCTGTGGCTGCTGTAAATTGTTTTGCCTGCTCGATAGCATTTTGGCCAGTAGAAGCATCTAAAACAAGCAATACTTCCTGGGGAGCTTCTGGCATAAGTTTTTGCATAACTTTTCTTATTTTGCCAAGCTCATTCATCAACCCCACTTTGTTATGAAGTCTGCCTGCAGTATCTATTATTACTACGTCTGCCTTCTTTGCAATAGCAGACTTAAGAGTATCAAATGCGACAGAAGCAGGATCTGAACCCATATTCTGGAAAACAATTTCTGTTTCAGTTCTTTCTGCCCAAATCTTCAATTGATCTATAGCAGCTGCTCTAAAAGTATCAGCAGCTCCAAGTACTACCTTCTTTCCAGCTTTCTTGAAATTGTATGCGAGTTTTCCTATGGTTGTTGTCTTTCCTACGCCATTGACTCCTACTACGAGTATAACATAAGGAACTTTCTCCCCATTTGGGAAACTAAAATCAAGAGGTTCATTGTTGTGTGTATTCTCTTTTAACAAGAAAGAAATCTCTTCTTTTAGTATCTTGTTTAATTCTGACGTTCCAAGATATTTATCTTTCGCAACTCTTTCTTGTATTCTATCAATAATCTTTAATGTTGTATCTACACCAACATCTGCCTCTACAAGAATCTGCTCAAGGTTATCTAATACATCATCATCTATTGTAGATTTTCCTGCAATAGCTCTTGTAATTTTACTAAAAACACTTTCTTTGGTTTTTTGCAAACCTTTGTCTAATGTTTCTTTGTCTTGTTTTTTTAAGAATGAAAAGATACCCATAATCGTATTTCTTTTTTCTTGCTAACAAAAAAAAGGCAGTTGCTTCTCTCTATTCGAAAGAATTCAACCACCAATTATTTCTTCTAAAATTGTTGTTTAAACAATCTTTAGTTCTTCTTTGCTATAGTTTCTTTAACTTTGTCAGCTGGAACTAATTCTTCTGCAAAAACGTAAGCACCTGTTTTTTTAGAACGAACTGTTCTAATAACTTTAGCAAAACTTGCGCCTTCAGAAGTTTTCAATGTTGCAACTACTTTCTTTGCCATTTTCTATTTCTCCTTATTATTTAATTTCTTTGTGAACTGTTACTCTCTTAAGATAAGGGTTGTATTTCTTAAGTTCCAATCTTTCAGGAGTGTTCTTTTTAGATTTTGTTGTGATGTATCTTGATATACCAGGTACTCCTGAAGCCTTCTGCTCTGTACATTCCAATATAACCTGTACTCTTACGTCTTTTACTTTCTTTGCCATAGTTTATCTATTTTTTTGGAGTTGCAAAATTACACACTTTTTTTCAATCTGCAATAAAAATTTTCTTTTTTTTTATTGTTGCGTTATTTTTTTTTAATTTTCTTGTTCTAAATTATTTGCTTCTTCCCTTGTTTTTGCTACTCTTTCCTCTACGTGTGAGATACAAGAATTTTCCGCATCAAGATTTCCTATATAAAAAGCAATTTTGTTAGGATCTTTTGTATAATCTCTTATAAATCCGTAGTGAGTAGTATCTCCAGGTTCAAAAGAATGAGAAATATCGCCTTTAAATCCATCTCTACAATCTACAGCCATAGAAAGAAAATAAATATCTCCATCCTTACCTCTTATTACATCAAAATTTGTAAAACGAATAGAAGAATACTTTAATATATCTCTTCTTATGTTAAACAATTCTTCATCTGTAGTTTTAGCACTAATAGAAACAACAGCATAATCTTTGCTGAACATATATGGATAACAAATATGAGAGTCTGCTGACTTTTCCTGAGCTTTTAATGATAGGCAAGCAATCACTCCCAACAGTAAAACAAATACTTTTTTCATACTATTTTTCATCTTTGATTTGCAAAAATACTGATTATTTTTCATTTACGAGCAAGAATTGTTCCACTTTTTTACTTTTTTCTTGTTGCTCTTGAAAAATTGTATTACCTTTGCAACTAATTATGACAAAACAGAGAACTATTATAAATAGTGTAACTATAGAAGGCAGAGGTTTACATAGTGGCAAAATGGCCCACGTAACGCTTTTGCCTGCAGATGTTGATAAAGGTATATTTTTCAAACGTATTGATTTGGAAAATCAACCTATCATCCCTGCAGATGTTACACTTGTCACAGATACAGCCAGAGGCACTTCCCTTGAAAAAGACGGTGCTAAGATTTCTACAATAGAACATCTTATGGCTTCTTTGCGTGCCAATCAAATAGACAATATTGAAATAGATGTAGACTGCGAAGAAGTTCCTATCTTAGATGGAAGCGCAAAATACTGGATAGAACTTTTAGTTAAAGCAGGTAGTCAAGAGCAAGAAAAAGAAAAAAAATATATTTCTCTTAGAGAGCCTTTCCATTATATTTCTGATGATGGTAAAATAGAGTATTGGGCTTTGCCTGCAGATGATTTTTCTGTAAGTTGCACAATAGACTTTGCTTCAGACCTAATTGGCACACAAATGTCCGAATTGCAAAACTTATCAACATTCAATACAGACTTTGCACCTTGTCGTACATTTGTATTTCTTTCTGAAATTATGATGTTGGCCGAACATAATCTAATAAAAGGTGGTGATTTAGACAATGCAATAATCTTCGTTGATAAGGAATTGGAGCAAGCACAAAAAGAAAAACTGGCAACACTTTTCAATAAAGACATCAATGAAATAAAAGTAGAACGAGGTGTATTGAACAATATAGACTTGCGTTTCTCCAACGAGCCTGCTCGCCATAAACTTCTAGATTTTATTGGTGACTTATCTTTAGCTGGAACAAATATTAACGGTCATTTTATAATAAAAAGACCTGGTCATACAACAAATACATTATTCGCAAAAAAACTAAAAAACATTATGGAAGAAAATAACAACATACCAGTTTACGATCCAAATAAGGAACCTGTTTTTGACATTATGGAGATAAGAAAGAGACTACCTCATCGTTTCCCAATGCTTTTGATTGACAAAATCATAGAAGTTGGAGAAGACTATGTTGTAGGTCTTAAGAATGTAACAGGCAATGAAGACTTTTTCAACGGACATTTCCCTGAAGAGCCAGTTATGCCAGGTGTTCTTATCGTAGAAGCTCTTGGTCAAACAGGTGGTATGCTTGTTTTGAAAGATGCTAAACCAGGTGAAAAATACAACACATACTTCATGAAATTTGAAGAAGTAAAATTCCGCAACAAAGTTGTTCCTGGTGACACTCTTATTTTGAAACTTTGCCAACAAGGTCCTATCCGTAGAGGTATAGTTACTATGAAGGGTACTGCATATGTTGGAAATAAAGTTTGTGTAGAAGCCACTATGATGGCTATGGTTTCAAAAGGATAATTATATACTTTTAAAGAAAAATAAAAAAGAAGATGGATAAGCTTTTTTATGTAAATCCTAACGCCAAGATTGGGAAAAATGTCCAGATAGAACCTTTTGCTGTTATCCACGACGACGTCGTAATAGGAGATAATTGTTACATTGGTTCTGGTGTAGTAATATTCCCAGGTGCAAGAATTGGAAACAACTGCAGAATATTTCCAAATGCAAGTATTGCTGCTATTCCTCAAGATTTGAAATTTGACAACGAATATACAACAGTTGAAATAGGAAACAATAACACAATTAGAGAATGTGTTACTATCAACAGGGGCACAGCTGCTAGTGGAAAAACTGTTATAGGAGACAACAATCTTATTATGGCTTACTCCCACATAGCACATGATTGTGTTGTTGGAAGCAACTGCGTTTTAGCAAACAATGCAACACTTGCTGGTCACATAGAAGTAGGCGACTACGTAATCATAGGTGGTATGAGTGCTATACACCAATTTGTTCATATTGGACAGCATGTTATACTTATGGGAGGCTCTTTGGTTGATAAGGATATTCCACCTTTTGTTAAGGTTGGCAAATTCCCTGCTTCATATTGTGGAGTAAACTCTGTTGGTCTTCATAGAAGAGGATTTTCTCAAGACGATATAAATGAAATACAAGACATTTATCGTATAGTATTCCAAAGTGGACTTCTATATAGTGAAGCATTGGAAGAAGTAAAATCTTTGAAACAGACAAAGTTTACAAACATCATTGCAACCTTTATGGAAAAAGCAGACAGAGGCCTTATAAAAGGATACAACCCTTCTGATTTGCGTGCAAATAGATAAAACAAACAAAAACTTAATACAAGATAAGCGAAACAAATTTGTTTCGCTTATTTTTTTGTCCCAGCCATACAAAACGCCATGTTGCAAATAACTAATCCTCATGTTTAATGTTGCCAATCTTCATCTTTCAAATCACTAATCTTCATGTTTAAGGTTGCGAAATTGGATTTCGCACTACAAAAAGTTGGACTTCGCAGAGTGCGAAATCCGTTTTCGCAATTTCGTTTATGAAGATTAGCAATCTTAAACATCTTGTTTAGCGATTTGAAAAATGGTGTTTAGTGATTTTCAGAATGAGGATTAGCAATTTTGTCTTACAATATTGACAAAAAAAATCAATAATTCCTAAAATCACAAAAAGATTTGTATCTTTGTAAAATCAACTAAAAAAAATCAAAATCTACAAACAATGAAAAGAAGATTACTTTTACTAACTTTTGGTTTAATAATAAGTATTGGTGCTTTTTGCCAGGAATTCAACTCAAGAATAATTCCTACTCCTCAAAAAGTAGTCAGAACAAATGGCATAAATAAATTAAGTAATGTGAGGATAATATTAGATGCAAGCAGAACAAAAGAGATAAAAAAGGCTCACAAAAATGAGCCAAAGAGCACCATTATCATATCTCACAAAGTGGATAGTATAGAAAATGCAAAGAATCAAAGTCAAGCGTATAAGCTAATTGTAGAAGAAAAAGATATCCACATATACTTTGTATCTAAAGAAGGAGAAAACAATGCTATTCTATCAATAGAGAGCCTAACTGATTATTGGCCTGAAGGAATACCTTGCATGGAAATCACAGACTGGCCAGCACTGGAATATCGTGGTTATCTTGATGATGTCAGCCGTGGACCGATAGTAAACAAAAACTTTATAGGCAAACAAAATATTTTACTATCATCTCTAAAAATGAATCTTGCCAGCTATTATACAGAACATGCTCTATACAACAAAGAATTTCCTGATATCGTTCCTCAAAACGATTTAAGATACGTTCAAAATAACCCTGACATGATGGCAAATCTACAATGCTTTGCTCATTTTGAAAAGACTCTTAGGATACCATTCTATCAAGGAATGATGGATACAAAATACAATCTAAATCCTGGAACAGAAGAAACCTACACTTTTCTAAAAAAACAAATAGAAAACACCATGCAGCACTATGAATCCAGCAAATTCATAAACATAAACTGTGATGAAACAGAAGGATTAGGTGCAGGACGTGCCCATGAATATGTTAATAGTGTTGGTGGAGCTGCCGAGGCTTATTGCAAACACATCAACAGAGTTTACGACATAGTAAAGCCATATGGAAAAGATGTTTTGATGTGGGGAGATATTGTGGGCAAAGATCCTGAAATGCTAAAAAAACTTCCAAAGGATATGCAATACATTGTGTGGAGTTATGTAGGACAAGATGACTACAACAATATGATTGCACCTTTCAAAAAGCTACACGATGAACAAGGTACTCAGTTTTGGGTTGCCCCTGGAGTAAGTCATTGGAGTAGCATTCCTCAAGTGCGCAACTATATAAAGAATATTGCTAACCTCACTCGTGACGGATACAAATCTGGAGCAAAAGGAATGATAAATACAGCATGGGATGATAGTGGAGAAAGCTTATTTGGAGATTGCTGGCACGCTATGGCGTGGGCTGCAGAAATGTCTTGGAAACCTATTGAAAATACCGATCCTATATTAGCAGCAAAAGAGCTAGAAGAACGAGAAAGAATCTTCAACGAAAACTATGACAGATTTATAAAACATTATTTTCCTGAAACTACTAGTTCATCAAGTGAACAGATATACAGAGTGGGAGACCTAGCAAACAACGAATGGGTTAAAGACTGGTTTAATACAGGTGCTCTTATGCAACCTTTATTGGAATTTTATCCAAGCAATGTTAACGACAACATGCTTGAACGTTGCAATAAGGTTGATGAAATTGTAAAAAATATAGAAAAAGATTTAAACAGCAAATCTCTTAGACATTTCACTTATGCTTGTCATAGAATTTTAGCTGTATCTGCTAAAAGCAGACTAAGAGTTCTTCTATACAAAGCCCTAGAAAGTGGAAACACATTTGACATAGAACAAGCAAAAACCTATTCAGAAAAATACTTCAAGCAAATCCATGAATTAAAGAAAGAATACCTTCTTCTATGGGATGAAGAAAATGATGCTTATAGCAGAGATATTATCTGTGAACGCTATGATAGATTGGGTAATGAAGTTCTTGAAGCGTTCCACCACGTATTTATCAGCACAAGCAATGGAGAAGATGGAGCTCCTATGGTTTCTATGAAAACAATAGAAAAGAATATCCCTATCTACTACACTCTTGACGGCAGAAAACCAACAAAAGGAAGCAACCTATACTCTGCCCCATTCAAACTAGAACATAGCGCAGAAGTAAAAACTATTACTTTCAACCAATGGGATGATAGTTTTATTGGCAGCAAATATCTTTTGCTTCACAAAGGTATGGGCCATTTAAAATCATTAGGTACACAATACAGCACATATAAAGAAACATACTCTGGAGGTGGAGACAACGCTGTTGCTGATGGAGAATTAGGCGATGACAATAGCTACACAGACGGACATTGGCAAGGATATTGGGGTGACGATGTTGAAGCAATATACGACTTTGGTAAAAATACTACGATAAACCAAATAAGCATGAGATTTCTTCAAAATAGTTTTGACTGGATTCTTGCTCCACAAGAAGCAGAAGTTTTCATTTCAAAAGATGGCAAGACATGGAATTTGATAAGAACTGAAACATTCAACCCTATTTTCAAAATAGGAGGAAACAGAATTAACGATGATGCCATTCGTGAATTGAATCTAAACACAAGACACCTTAAAGTAAAAATCAAAAATCCAGGCCCTTTGCCTTCATGGCACCCTGCTCCAAATCAAAAATCTTATATGTTCATCGATGAAATAGTTATTGAATAAACACAATAAAAGAGTTTTTTCATATAAGCCCCAAAAGTTAGTCAAAAACTTTCGGGGCTTTTTTCTTATTTCTGTTTTCATATATAGAGAACTTGCTTTTCTTATTCTATTTTTTGATTCTAATGTTATTCTATCGGTGATAGAATACAGTTTATCGGTGATAGAATGGAGTCTATCGCCGATAGAATGAAGTCTATCAGTGATAAACTAACATTAGAATCAAAAGACAGAACAAGAAAAACACATTTCTGATTGATATCACCTCAAAAGACAGCAACAAAACTCCTTAAAGAGTATAGAAAATTAACCCCGAGAGTTTTTGTCTAACTTTCGGGGTTGATTCATTATGATTGTTTGTTTTTATTTTTAAGCCTTAATCCTTCCAATATGCAGTAAAGACGTGTTCGGAATGTCGCTTGTCTTCTGGAGGAAGTGTCATATAATCTCCATACGTTCCTGTAAGGTATGCATCATAGTTTTCCAAGGCTGGATATTGCCTACTTTCAAACTCCTGTGTTGAATATTTACGGAATACCTCAGCAGAAATATATCTGCGTTTTTTGTAATGGTTTGATATTACCCCTGCGTGAGAAACCTTGTCAAAATCGTAGCGAGAATAAATTGCCTCTATTTTCTGCATAACCTTATCTCTGGAAGGTTTGAACAATTTATTTATAGGGAAAAATACCTTATGGGAGAAAGAAGCATTCTTTCTCTTTGTAACAGAGCGCATCTGCATATAATATTTATGATATTCTTCAACAAAACTTTCAAACTCTTCTTCCTTTGGAAAACCTACTACTGGGAAAATATCTACATAAACGCCAGAAGTAATCGTATGTTCTATCAATACTGTACGAGTGTCTATTACTTTTGCAAAAGGGAATCTGTATGTTTCATCGCTACGCATATCCTGAACCTTTAGATAATCTGCTGAATGAAATTCTTTCAAGAATCTTTGATAATCTGGGTAAGGCATTACAATATCAAGATCATCATCCCAAGGAATATACCCCTTGTGCCTAACAGCTCCAAGTAATGTTCCATAACCAATAGAATATCTTATATTATTTGCCTTGCAATACTCATCAATATGATTCAATATATTGACTTGTATTTCCTTTAGCTCATTTATATTTATCTCTCGTCTCATCACAAATTTAGTTTAATTACCCTTTAGAATAACAGATGTATAAGAACTAACAAAAAATAGACCACATTTAACAAACTTGACAAAAACAAGCATTTGTTATATTGTACACCTTCTGCTTTTTTCACTTTTCCATAAACCAATAGAGCAAAAGCACCTATAAGCATAGGAACAGAAAGAGAAAATGCAAGATAAGCAAATACACTAGTCAAGAGTACACACAACAAATATTCCAACTCGCCTATTTTCTTACCAAATCTTACAGGTATTGTTTTCTTTCCTACTTGTTTGTCAACAGAAATATCTCTAAGGTTGTTGGTACAAAGTATCATAGTAGAGACAAGTCCACAAACACAACCAGCATAAATAACTGTAGAAGAAAAACTATGAGTCAAAATATAAAATGTTCCAAATGTTGCTATAGGACCATAAAATGTAAAAGCAAAAATATCTGCTATTCCAAGATATGAAAGAGAATGTGAAGTAGCTGTGTACAACCAAGCAAAAAATATTGATAAAACACCTATAAGAAGTATTGGCATTCCTCCAACAATTACAAGATACAAACCTGTAAGAACAGAAAAGACAATATTTATTATTATGGCATTTCTCATTTGGATTTCTGTTACCGTTCCTTCTGCCAATGCTCTCTTTGGCCCCAATCTGCCTTGTTTATCCAATCCTTTCTTGAAATCGTAATAGTCATTTATCAAGTTGGACAAAACCTGTAAAGAAACTCCGCAAAGCAATACAAGAATAGAATTCAATAAGGAAATATTTTCTAGTTTGAAAGCCAAAAGTATTGCAATCAAAACTGGAACAGCAGAAGCAAACAAAGTCTTTGGTCTAATGATAGAAAACCATTTCTTAATTTGATTCATAGTTAAAAGTGTTTATTCTTTTACCGCTTTATAAATAGTCGCTATTCCAAAAGTAAGCGTTTTGTATTCTGTATTTGAGAAACCTACCTTTGTTAGATGTGAAAGAAACGCTTCTCCCCAGATAAAACCTTTTACACTTTTTGGCAGATAAGTATAAGCACTTTTATCTTTACTTATCAGTTTCCCTATTAAAGGCAAGATACAGGTAAAATAGAAGTTGTAGAAGAATCTAATAATTACATTTTTTGGATAGGAAAATTCCAATATTACTATCTCACTTTTTGGTTTTAATACACGAAACATTTCTTCCAAACCTTTATCCAGATTGTTAAAATTTCTAACACCAAAAGCACAGGTAAGAGCATCAAAACTCTCATCAGGAAAAGAAAGATTGGTACAATCTTCTTGCTGAAGTGTTATTCTGGAAGAAAGATTTGCCTTCTCCACTTTCTGTTTTCCTACAGCAAGCATTTCTTTTGACAAATCTATTCCTGTAATATTTTTTGCTTTGTCTTGCTTTATTTTCTCCAAAGCAAAATCACAAGTACCAGTTGCAATATCCAACAAATTTTCCTTTGTAGTTGATAGGTTCTTTATTGCCTTTCTTCTCCAGATTTTATCTATATTTAAAGACAAAAGATGATTTAGTAAGTCGTAGTGTTTTGCTATGTTGTCAAACAGAGAACCTATATTGTTTTTTCTTTCTTTTACCTTGTCCATCGTATCAGGAATTTATACGTTTATATCTCTATAAAATCTTTCTTCAAATAAAAATCTTCTATTTCCTTAGTTATTGCAAGAGAAACTTTGTCATCTATATAGTTTGATTGTTTATGTTGTTGTATAGATTTAACAAAAGAAACCAACTCGTAACGAATACCCTCTCCGTCCAACTGGTAGAAATATCGTTTATTATTCTCTGCATTTTCTCTTCTCAATTCAAAGTAATCCATCTTCCACCAAGGAGCTGGAACATAAAAATAGCCTTTAGTTCCAGAAATAATAAGTTCTCCTTCAGATTTCACACCTTTACCTACCTTAATAGAAGCAACTGCTTTAGGGAAAACATAAGCTATTTTTGTAAACAAGTCAAAATCTTTCAAACCCTCTACCTTATGAGAAGTTATTGTCTTTTGCTTGTATTCTGTTCCTAAAATCTGGAAAACAGGAAGCATAGCCACAGGTCCCCAAGAAGTAATACTATTCCATACTTTTGAGAAATCTATGTCTGCTCTTCTTTGCAGATCAAAAAGGCTTGTACAAGTAGCATCAACAGATATCACATCACCTATTACACCACTTTTCACCAAAAGTAATAATCTATGATAAGCTGTAGAATATCCAGTCTTTATAGAGTCCATAAGTATGCAGTTGTTTTGGTGTGCTAAGTCTTTCAATTCTTTCCATTGTGCTACATTCATAGCTATAGGAGACTTGCATAAGACGTGTTTTCCTTTAGACAAGGCATATTTGATTTGCTCGTAATGTTCTGATGGATGAGATACAGAAAATATTGCGTCAACATGTTCTACCAATTCTTCTATCTTGTCTGTTACTATTGGTAGATGTTTTACTTCTTCAGAGAAGAAAGTATCATTCTTTGAGCAAACACCACAAACTCTTACTCCATTAACATAATGGGATTCTCTTTCATATTTGTTCAAGACCGCAGTCTCTCCTATCAATCCTATGTTTATCTCTCTTTGCTTTGCTCTAAGTTCAGAACTAGAGACTCCCTCTGTCCTTGACAAGTAAACTACTTGACAAAACTCATTAAGATAGTCAAACTTTCCTTCCCAATCAGAACCTATTGCAAAGATATCTACACCATAACGTATAATGTCATCTATCTTTTGACCTTCATACTCTTCCACTATAACCTCATCGGCCAAACCTGTCGCCTTTACAGCTTCTATTCTCTCCATAAGGGATTGCTGCACATTTATCTTTCCTCTGGCCTGATCAAAACCATCGGCTGTAACTCCTACTATAAGATAATCTCCTAATTCTTTCGCTCTTTCCAACAATCTTGTATGACCAAAATGCAACAAATCATAGGTTCCGTATGTTATTACTTTTTTCATATATAGTATAGTTT
>JAGHSX010000061.1 GCA_018065645.1 Candidatus Scybalousia scybalohippi | reverse complement strand
GATCTAAAAACCTTTGAAAGATTTAATTGTCTTTCTTCTTTCT
Source organism: Candidatus Scybalousia scybalohippi (assembly GCA_018065645.1). Lineage (GTDB taxonomy): Bacteria > Bacteroidota > Bacteroidia > Bacteroidales > P3 > Scybalousia_A > Scybalousia_A scybalohippi. Next base: position 16,119 of record JAGHSX010000061.1, on the reverse strand, counting down.
CACAAGCATTCCATTCTCATCAAATACATATTCATATTCTGGAATGCCTTTTGCTTTTAAAGTTCCATTGTACTTATCTTCTTTGTGTTCTTTGAAATGACAATCTTTACATAAGCAAATCAAGTTATCTGCATTGAGTGTAATAGATGTGTCCCCTATGTTTTCTTTTGTAAGATGAATAATATGATGAACCTCTTCAGCAACTGCACCACACTTAACACAAGTATGATGGTCCCTGGCCATTACATATTCCCTTACCCTCTGCCATTCTATTGAATTGTAAAATGATTTACTAAATTCTCTTGCCATTTGTCACCAAATACAAAAGGACACAACCAATGGTTATGCCCTTCCGCTTTGAATAATTAAAGGATATATGTCTTATGAAACCTTTTCACAATATCATACTAACACATCTTTAGGTATGTTTAGGTATGTTCTTTCAAATTCTTGCAAAGCTTCTCCATGTAGTGTCTTGGTCCACTGATAATCATAATGCATTTCCCTTGCTACAACTTTCAATCTTTTATGTTCCACATATCTCTTATATAATAGCTTTACATAACGAACATCTTCTAAATCTCCTATTTGATTAGATATCTTGTTTTTCAGTTTCATATAGTCTAGCATATCATTCTCAATCTCTTCTTCAAGAGCTACCCATTCAAGAATCTTTCTCTCTTGGGTATCTCCAGTTGGTGTGCTTTTTACTGTCTCACCAAATTTTGATGCAATTGATGTTGCCATTTGTCTCAAATTGTTTAGCTCATCTTTTTTATTCTTGATTAATACATCAAGCTTTTCTAATTTGCATAAGTATTCTTTTGCTGTTTGCATATCTACCTCCTACTTTTGCAAGGTGTGCGTTTCATCAGATGTTTTATTGACTATTACCATAATTGAATCATCTTCATAAGATACTAGCCAATAATTCGAATTGAAACCATTTCTCTCAATAATTGCTCTCTGTTCCTCGTTTGGTACTAATGCCATACTAATTCTCCCTTCTATTGTTTATTCCTTGTGGCTCATATTCCATTGCAATATCTTTTATAATCTTCTTGGATAATACTGCATCAAGTTCTTCATTGCTCTTTCTCATATACCGCTTTATGTAGTCTTGAAATTGTTTGTTGTTTTTATATATTCCTTTATGTCACTCATCTTCACCTTCTATTTCTCTTGCATTAAGTAATACAAGCTCATGTGATTGTGTATAGGAATATCTTAATCCTGTCCTTGTGTTCACCTCTTCTAACATTGCTCTATTATCATCATTAAAATCTGCAATGCTTTCTTCTACTAATTGCACAAATTTGCTTATTCTGGAATAACCCCATAATTCTTTTCTATGTAATGCCATTGCAACACTTGCCATTATCTGAGCACGCATCCAATCTTCTTGACATTTCTTCATCCTTATCATCCAGGCTTGCTGCATATGTCTAGGCATAGAATAGAATTTATCCTGCATCTTTCCCCATACTGCTGTACTTAGATATGGTTTTTCTTCCCAACTCTCACCTTTTCTATTCCTAAATTCTATTCCTGTTTCATCCTGGCACATTTCAACTAAGGACTTATCCATTCCTGAGCATTCTGTAAATATCTCACCAGCCACATCAACTAATCTCTTTAATCTCTTTTTCTGCCATCCATAATCTTTATTTAAAACTATACAAGTGCCAAAATAGACTAGATCCATTTCTATTTGAGCATATCTTGTTAGCTTTTCATCAGCTTTTTTTACTCTGTTTTTCATTTCAAAACCTCTTCAAGTTCGTTTTTTCTGCATTCATCATAATATTTGCAAAACCAACAATGTGCGATTGAACATTTGATATTACTCATTCTTATTACCTCTTTAAATGTTTATTTTATGTTAATAATTTCTTCAAATCATCAAGTCTACAATGCCCACCACATTTTGAACAATCTTCACAAAATTCTTCTTCAATCCTTGCTTCTAAAACAGGTCTATATATAAAGTGTTTTGCCAGATTTTGTGCTTGTTGATTTATTGTTTTTTCCGCAACCTTATGATTATGTTCTGCTATCCTTAAATGCTCTATGATTTCTTTTTTAGTCATAGCCATTAAGGTGCTATCTGCTAATGGTTTATACATATTCTTCTCCTTAAAAATTCTAAATAAAAAAACCACCAACCGATTATGGTTAGTGGTTATCTTTTTGTTTATCTATTTTTTGTCCACATTTATTACAATAACAATATGGACTGTTCAATAAATCAACTATATTTATTCTGCATCTCGGACAATTTACTTCTCTATAAGGTTTTCTTGCAATCTGCTTTTCTATTGCTTCTGCTATTGCACACCAAAATGTTTTGCCTGCTCTAATAGGTTTTTGTTTTTCCCATTCGCATAATACATCATCATAATTTATTATCATATCATCACCTCTCTGCAATTCTACCACTAACCATATTCAGTTTTCAATGTACTATAAAATTTTATTTAGTTTGTTCAACAATGCTTCTTGCTATATCAAATCCAAATATTTCAGCATTACCCATATTTCTTAAGTTATATTCTGCTAATGCTTTTATTATTTCATTTTGTTTATCTACTCTGCCTTGCTGATATTGGTATTCATTCCATTTATCTTTGAAATACCTTAATGTTTCTAATTCTTCAATAATATCCAAAGTTAATTTATGCTCTTGATATGTTCTGCTATTTACATCAAAAGCAAGTTTATTTTCTGGACTTATTGTTCTTTTACAATGTTCTTTTAATTCATCAATTGTCATTCCTTACCTCCTGCCTTATTTTCAAAATATGCAACTATCAACTTGTATGCTTTTCTTTGTACCTCAAAATCTTCTTTCATAATCTCAATATCTCTAACCTCTTCGCATTGTTTTTCAAATAAAACATTCTGTCTATGCAAACTAATTGCATTTTGTGTCACTCTTATTATTTGAGTTATTACTAAAATTGTTGTTATAATTGCTAAATATGTATTCATTATTTACCACCTCGCCTAACTATCTCTATTGCTTTATCCAACCAACATTTACGTTCATAAGCACCACTTGCACATTCTATGTTCTCCAACTCTTCCACAACCTTATCTACTTCATAGGCTGTTGGTTGTTCTTTAATTACTTTTTCAATTTCGCTATGATGGTGTGATATTATCTTTAAAAGTTTTGCATAATCTATTGATAAATTAATAGTATATTTCGGGTTTGTTTTTAATTCTTCAATCAATGCATCTGCATCTATTAATCTCACTTTTTACCACCTGCCTTTAATTCCCTTAAAACACCTTGACATTCTGATATGGTCACACAATAATCAATTACATCTATACACTCATCAATAGCCTTTGCTCTTATATGCTTATCGTGTTCTTCCAAGTCAAGTTCAAAACATTCACAACCATAAGGAATAGAAACGCAACTATCTTTATGTTTGCAACCATCGCACCTAAACATTATTTCTGCTCCTTTAACTGTTCCATCTTATCTATAAACAAGTTGTAATAATATGTGCCAACTAATGCACTTGAATAATTTTTTACTATCTGTATACATTCATCAATAGCATCTGCTCTTATAACTGCGATAAACTCTTGCATATTTTCAACATCATAAGGACTTGTTAATTCTTTGAAAAAGTCATACTTGCACCCATCTTCAAAATGGCATTTGTCATTTTCTTCAAACTTGATCATGCCTAATGGCTCTTCATTATCAATTAAACTCATTGCTTACCACCTCTCTTTGTATACAATATCTTTCTTTTTAAACTTTAGCTTTTTAAATGATTGCTCTATTAATACCTTTTCATCATCCGTTGGCTTATGCCTTGTGCATCTGTAAATCAGCTGATCTCCATCAACTCTCCAGATAACCCCTAAAAAGCTAAATAATTCATTTATCAATTCTTTATCTTTCATATAACCTCATTTCTTATGGCATTTTTTAAATTTAGGCTTAAAATTCTTGAATTGCCCAAACTTGTAATGACTTACTTTTTCATATTCAACCTTCTTAGCCTTATTCTCTGCTGCCTTTTCATTCCTAAATCTTTGATAATCTGGGCATATATCGTGATACTTACCGCATCCAGCTCTATCGCATTTCAAACATGGTACATTTAGCATTTTTCTTTTTCCTTACTGGCATATCTGCGCTTTTCTTTCTGTGCATATGGTCTTGTTCGGTCACATTGTCCCCAATAATCCTGCTCACATTCTTTAAAAGGGCAATTCAAACATATCTGAGCATAATCTTTAGCTTCTAGTAGTTTCTTTTTCATTTTGTTCCCTTCTTTTCCAGTAGATCAAAATCATAGTCTTGCTGTTCCATAGAATTGAATTGCTTGTTTTTTGAAAATTGCTTTATATTATCTTTATCTATTTCTTTATATTTATTAGTTGTAGGAAAGTGTGCTCCCATCTGTGCGGAATCTGTGCTCCCATCTGTGCTCCCCATATCTTGGTAAACCCCATAATTTTCAATGGTTATGGTGCTCCCATGTGCACTCCTGATTACAGTTAGCATTTTGTCACTTTCCAGCGCCTTAAGGAATTTTGATGTTTTTTTCTCATTCCATTTCCATTCTTCTGATAATTTCTTGATGCTGGTATGGAATGATCCTCTAGGAATAAGCACTAATTTGTTTTCAATAAAAACCTTTTTATCTTTATAGTTAGCTTTCATCAATAAATCTAACCAGGCTGACCGCTTATCATATGGCTCTTTATCTGCCCAAATGAATGAATCTTTAATTTTTCGATATATTTTGATATAGCCTTGTTTCATATGTTCTAACCTCTAGCGAACTCTCTAAATGCCTTTTCCTGCTCTTTTCTAAAATTCTCAATAATATCATCAGCAACTAAGAATGGATATTGCTCCTGAGCTTTTCTTCTTGTTCGTGATACTGTTTCATAGCTTGGATATTGCTTTGAAGCTATATGAAGAAAGAATTCTGGGACTGTAACATTTGTTAGATCTAAGCCATTATCAACTGCAATTCTTTTACATACATTGAAATACAAGTAATTGTCATTGTTCCTTGCTTCAATGTCCTCTTTCAAAATATCTAATACTAAATTGTAAATTGTACTTATCCTTTTCATTCTCTTACCTCGCTTATATATACCTCTGTTCTTGGATGTTCTTTGTCATAACTAACATATGATCCATCCAGGCTAACTATTATTTTTGAATTATCATCTGCAACTACTCCATACTTAACCAGTGCATCACACAATGCTTCGTGTAGGTTGCACAAGTCAACTCTTCTCCTGCTCTCCATGTAATAGATTGCTTTGATGTTTACTGGATAATCTATTGGATCAATTTTTGGCATAAATTCTTCACATGCCTTTTCATAATCTCTGTATGCTTTGCTAGGTAGAATCATAAGTCTTGGACCGACTTTTACTATCTGCATACAGTTTTTCTTTGTTCTTGGTGGAATGTTTATTGTAAAATGCATAATTTCTTTGACCTTTTTAAACTATGCCCCACAAATGTGGGGCTGTTCTGTGAAAAATAGTCTAAAATTCCTTAAACCTAAGGTGGCCTTCTCCTTCCCCTGATATTTCATCTATGTTTAAATAAATGATTTTCCAAATGTTTTAATAAAATCTTCTCTTGTACCATAATTAGCTTCAAAATGTTCCTGAGCCATTCTCTTTAACTGCATATCTAATTGCTTGTTAAAATGCACCCCTTGCCTTCCTGTATGATGCTCTTGGCATAGTCCTATAACATATCCGTATTTATCAGATATTTGCCTATTAGCAGTGCCATATATGATATGATGTATTTGAACATAAGGACTATCACATACATAGCAGCTAGAACACTTAAACGCTGGAATACTTTTCCCATTTTTCAAGGGCAACCTCCATTTCTTTTGATGTTGGTGTTTCAATTCCCAACTCTCGCATTTCATTAATAATTCCATCTAATAACCGACTAAATTCTTTTGTGTCATAAGTGCTTGACCCAAAATAGCAAAGAAGCTGCACTGAATCTTGCCCATTGATGTTGACCTTGCCGATTTCTTCGCATTCTCTCCATTGCTTCTTGACCGCTTCAACAACATTAGGCTTAACGCATATATAAGTGAATTTGCCATAATCTTTCAGCATTTTGAGATATACTGACCAGCGGTCACTGTGGATCTTATCCGCTATCTTATCCAGGCATACCCACATAAGCGCATTTGCATCTTTGCTTCTCTTTAGCCTGTATTTATCAACTGTGACCTTCAACAAATGCTCTTTAATTGAATTGACAAAATTAGCAGCACTATGTCCGTTTGTCTCAGCTTCAAATGTGATTAAAACCTTTTGTGTCTCATAATCCTGCTCAATTCTTTTTAGCTTCGCTTGAAACTCCATCTGCATCCTTCTTTCTGTTATCCATAATGAATACATTCTTCTTTGTGGATGTATTTCTAATTGCTAGTGCTACTATGTTCTTCTGTTCGTCATATAAGATTTGCTGGACCACAAATTTGTCATAACATTGATACTTGCCATTACTGCCATTCTTGATATTGCAATTTTCTGCACTGATCCAAATGAATGGTGCTGAATAAAGCTCTCTTCCAATCCCCCAATTGAAGCAAGCTCTCTTGAAACTATCAGAAGCCAATCCTTTTTCTGCTTCGGTGTAGCTTTCTTTGCCTGTATCTTCTTTCCTGATCCATTGGCTCTTTTCTTCATCCCAAATGCTTACAATGCAATTGGCATTGTCTCTTAGATGTTCCCTTTGCCAATTCATACATCCTACTGTTTCATCCAGAATGTTCTGGTCAACTCTTGCATCCTTGTATAAAAGCAATGTCAATCCTTTTTCATTGATTGTTGCTATTCTGCAATCGATCTCACTTGCATAAAGTGTTCTAAACTCTAATTTCTTCATCTTGTTTGCCATCCTTTTACTTTTTCTTTTGGTATATGCTTTCCATGTTTTGAATAAAATTCTTCAGTGTCTAAACAAGCAAAACCATCTTCAACTACTGTTCCATCTTTCAAAAGTATGTTGATTGGTACTGATACTCTTTTAAGTCCTTTTTCTAGCAATGGCATATCTTCATCAATGCTCACCCATTCGTTGCTCATATCTATCCTCTATTCCTTCTCTTATTACATCTGGATTCCAGCACCACCGATAACATCCGCCATTACAGATACACTTGCTATTGATTTTCTGCCATAGTCTGCCTTGATACTTACATCCGTCACATTTAAGACGCTTTTCATAGTGACAATCTTTTTTCAAATAGCAATAATCTATTCTGTGGTGAACACAAGTGTCACATTGATAATTAAATAAGCTCAACTGTTCCATATTTACCTCAATAAATTTCTAAAAACCTCGCAAAGCACATTCTTAACAATTGAATTGCCTGCTTGTTTGTAAAGCTGTGTGTTGCTGTTAACTGTTTGCGCTTTTTCAAAATCTTCATCTGTAAAATCCATTAATCTCCAGCATTCTCTCGGTGTTAGCTTTCTTATCCTTATCAAGTATGTAATGCCATCAATTTCCCACATCCAATCTTCAAGCACACTAGGGATATTCTCCGTTGTCAGTGTTGGGCAAGTCTGCCCTTGATCTATCACCCTTCCTCTGCGTGTTTGGCTGTTGGGATAACTCAAATCTGCCACCCCCCCTATATCGCAAGGGATATATCCATCTTTTGTGGCTTGCTTTACCAATACCAAATTATCTTTTTGGACCGTTGTCAGTGTATTTGCTATTCCTTGTGAATTGATTTCAAGTCTTTGCTCGAGGTTTGGATTGCCTGGTGTTCTATTTGATGGATTCTTTGGATCTCTGCCCCTCATAGCACAAATTTGCATAGTGTTAATTATCATTGGCTGTTTGTTCCCCCCCTGCATAGTGTTAAGTGTTGGTGCTAAGGCTTCTTTGTCATACACATTTCCGCCATAATTTCCACCGTCAAACCCATATATATTTCCTAATCTTTGTTCTTTCTCAATTAGCAAGGTGTGCTGTTTCCATATACCAGCATCAATTGTTGGTGATACTCCATTAAAACTTGCATTTTCTTCTAACCATCCATGAGGATAATGAGTTGTGCCTATTTCTTTTTCTTCAACGATATAAGGCATTGTATTTCCGTGATCCATTCCAGCCATTAATGTTGGTGCTAATGCTTCTTTCTCATAGACACTGCCTGCTTGATGGTTGCCTAACAATCCGCCTATTCTTGATACATCATTTTGATTTGTGATTTTTCCGCCTTTTACCAGCTTATCTATCAACTCTCTAGCCTTTTCATTTTTGATGTAGTATTTTTCATCAACCTTTGGTTCTAGATAATCTTTCATTACCTTTTTCAATGGATATGGCATAGGGAATTTATAATCAAAATTGCCTAATACACTTACGCAAATTGTTCTATTTCTCGATTGCGCTACTCCATAATTCTTGGCATTCATATCTTGCCACCAATTCTTATATCCTTTGCTTTCAAGAAAATCTAACCATCTTTGAAAGTGTGGCATATTTGCTTTGTTATGTACTTGTGGAACATTCTCCATAACTAAAATCTGTGGTAATTCCTCACATTCTTCTAATAGCCTTTTGCATTCCCACAATAGGCTTGACCTTGTTCCAGATCCTTCTGCCATACCTTGCATTCTTCCAGCAACCGATAAATCAGTACAAGGGAATGAATATGTTAGCAAATATGTATATTTATCCTTTTCAACTATGCCTAAATCTGCACCGCTTATCTTTGTTACATCCATTGTTGGAAAATCTGTACCATGTATTGCGTTATATGAAGCTATTGCATACTTATCAAACTCAACTACTCTGTAATGCTCAAAATCTGCGCCTATATCCCTTAATGCCATTGCTTGTGATCCAACACCTGCAAACAACTCTATTAATCTAATTGGCTTACCTTTAAATGATATTTTTTCGTTTGGATCTTCCAGATAATCAAATATGTTCATCTGCCCTTGTAAAGTTTCATTCTCCAATGTTTCCACTCTCCAATCTCTCCACACCAAATAACAAATAATCTGCTGATACATTAAGCACTTGACATATCTTGATAAAATTCTCTAATTTGCATTTGCCATTCTCAATAATTGAATATATTGTCTTTCTTTCAACACCTATCATCTTGGCTAAATCATTCATATTGAGATTTCTTTGATACAAAAGATCATCAATCCTTTTACCCATTGAGCATGGTATTCTATCTGTCATTCCTTTGTATGCCATATGTCACCTACTTAATAATCACTGATACAGAATCTTCCAAATGTGCGCCTGGTATTGTTTCACCAGCTTTGATTGCATCCTTGATTGCTGTCTTTGATATGTTGCTTTCTGTGTACTGCATCTTGAAATAATCCAATGGAATAACTGCCAAATCATCAATCTTAACTGTATCTTTTGTTGTTCGATAACTAACCGATACAAGTCCATCTGCTGACTTGAATTTGTTGTTCTGCAAAGCATTCTTGATGTAGCTTTTAAGTCTTTTGACTTTGTTTTCTGCTGCCTTCTGTCTTTTTTCTATCTCTAGCTTGTGCTTTTTCAGCATTTCAGCTTCTGCGCCTTCATTAATAGCCAACTTGCAAAGGTATTCCATCTTTTTGTCAAACTCCATTTCAAGTGCTGCAAGCTGTTCATTAGTCTGTTCCTCTGTCAAGATTTCTCCTGTCTCTGGATCGCACATCATATTGCTTAATATCTCGATTGCTTCTGGGATTTCATGTAACTTATACATTTTCTTCATTCCCCCTTTTTAAAGTTAAAATTTCTAAACCTTTGTAAACAAAAGACAACTGCTCTCTTTCTTCGCCATTTAACCCTTTGATTAATGTGCTTGTTACAACTGCATCTGTATACTTAGCAGCCATTTCAAATGTTTTTTCATTGGTCTGTAAATAATCATCTTCATAAACTGAAAGTCCGTTGTCATATTCTTTCATTTCAAGCATTTCTTTTTTTAGTTCGACTACTTGCTCAAACCACTCGCCAAAATCTCTTAATTCTTCCGTCATTTCTAATCCTCCTTTAGTACAACAAACAAATGATCACCATAACATCCAACCCAATCCCAACATGCATCATAGGTGGGCATATATACATCTAAGGCTGTGCCATTTTTAAGCATGTAATTACCGCCAATATCGTTACATTCAAGCACTGCTACAAGCTCATGTGTATCAATGGTGTATAAATAAGCTGTCTTGCCTAAATTAGCCTTATTTGAAGCACATCCGCCTTCATGGACTAACTGACCGCTATATGTATGCGCTGTTGGTGGTGCGGTATAACATGTAATTCTCATTACCTGGCCTTGTGGTGGTATCTGTGCGCTTGCTATCTCCACGCAAGCTAACACTGCAATAATTAATCCTCTAAACATCTTTCAAGGACCTTCCCTATCACAAATGGAATAAAAGCAATTAATGCTGCTACCACATGCCAAATTGTCAAATCATTCACATCAATACCACCGATAATGAATAATGCGATTAATGTTATAATCTGTAATACATTTGCTGTTTTTCTCATTTTTTTATCCTCTTTTCAAAAAACTTAGTAGATCTTCATCCTGCACATGCACAAGATTGATTATTGTTCTTAAATCTTTCACCTTGATTTCATCTATGCTGGATTTATACCTTCTCGCTGTTCTCTCACTAACTCCTAGTGCTTCGCTTAATTCTTTGTTATCAACTGCATATCTAAGCTGATTAGCACTGATAACATTTTTAAAAGTTTGTTGTGTCATTTAATCACCCCTTTGTGTAACTTTTTGTACACTTAATTGGCAAAAAAAATTTTCTCTTTTTCTTTCAAGTCTTTGATGTACAATTCTTTACACAAAACTTTTATTTCGTCTGCATTAAAAATCTGTTTTCCAATACATTTCAAATAAAAACCTTGTCTTGAAAGTCCGCATTTTTCAGCTAGATACTCTCTTTTTTTGCCTGATTCTTTTATCTTAGAATCAAGATATGGTGTATTCACCATTGTTTTATCACTCCTTTCATACATTATTTTGTGGTGTACATAACTTTGTACCTGTTGACAAGATTGATGATAGCATTGGTGTACTATTTTGTAAACCCCTATTTCGAAAAAAGTTTAATTTTTTTTACACTTTATGTTATAATGCATATAAAGGTGGTGATTATATGACTGTCGGTGAAAGAATAAAATACATTAGAGAATTAAAAGGATATACCCAAACAGAACTAGCTAAGAAGATGCACTATGCAAGCAAATCTGCTGTTAGTAGAACAGAAAATTCTGGTGATAAGGTTGGATCAAACAGAATAAAAGAGTTTGCCATTGCTTTGGATGTATCAATTGCTTATTTAATGGGCTGGATTGATGAACCATTAAATTATGATGCTTGTTTAGACAATTATAAAGATTATAATCCACAAGACGATAATAACACTCTTATAGAAATAAATAATGAGCTTTCCAAGATGGATGAAAGAAAACTTGTAACATTATTAGCATTTATTAAGACTATGAATGGCGGTGATACAAATGAAGATTGAGAAATTAAAATCTGGCAACTTTAGAATCCAGCCTTCAATTGATGGCAAACGATACTCTATCACCTTTGACCATAAGCCAACTCAGAAAGAAATAAATCAAGCTATCTATGAACGCAAGAAAGAAGCACCAAAATCGACCGATAAATCAACTTTTAAGCAATTAGCATACAAATACATAGAAAATAAAAATAATGTGCTTTCTCCGTCCACAATCCGTTCATACAAGCATATTATAAATGGCTTACCTTTAGATTTTCTATATTTGCCATTTTTCAAGATTGAAAAGTCAGATGTACAAGCTGTTATCAATGCCAAAAGTGCTGAATTATCTGCTAAAACAGTGAGAAATTACAATGCATTTATTATGGCGGTGCTTAAATTCTATGATGATGATATAAATTGGAGCATATCTCTCCCATCCAAAACAAAACCTGATGATTACATGCCTACACCTGATGATATAAAACAGATCCTGGAAGCTTCAAAAGGCACAAAATGGTATAAGTATTTCATTCTAGGTTGCTATGGCTTTAGAAGGAGTGAGATTCTACCTCTTACAATGGATGATATTCACGATGATTACATTGAGATTAATAAAACTATGGTAATGGACGAGAATAAGCAATGGGTAATCAAACCTCTAGGGAAAACAGAATCATCACTAAGGGATGTTCCAGTTCCAGAAGAAATAATAACCTTGATTAGAAAAGAAGGCATTGAAATTGACTTTTATCCAGACAAGATATGGGAGCATTTGAAAATCTATCAAAAAAAGCTAGGCATACATCAATTCACATTCCACAAATTAAGGCATTATTTTTGCACCGAATTATCTGATGCTGGCTTTAGTGAAGAAGATATAATCTCAATTAGTGGACATTCAACTCCTTATGTTATGAAAAGTGTTTACAGACATCAAAAAATACGAGATAATAAGTCTCGACAAAAAAAGGCAGCAAATACAATTTTATCATCAATTAAGTAGAAAAATAAAAGAAAATTGCACACGAATTGCACACGAAATTTTAAGAATGTACTGTTTACAAATGTTTCAAGCAAAAAAACTGCGGTTTCAAGTCCCGCTGCCGGCAGTTTTAAATGAATATGAACTGAGTGCAATAGCCACTTGCAAAACCAATAAATATAAGGCTTTCAAGTGGTTTTTCTTTTACTTCGTTTTGACCGCTTTAGGACACTTTTTGACCACTTTAGGACACTTTTTGCACACAAAAGTGCACACAAAATGCACACACTAGCGGGTTCATTTGCGGGTTCAATTTGCACACAAAAAATGGCCTAATTCAAGGCCATTTCTCTTATAGTTTCCAAGTTTATTCCATACTCTTCAGCTATTTGTTCCGTTGTCTTTCCTTCTTGTAGTTTCACAAATCTGTTAAACTCTGCGCTTGCCTTCATAAGCTCATCATACATATCCAGCATCATTTGTATTTCATCCATTATTAGTCACCTTTCTTAATAATTTTTGAAACAACATTATAGATAGCTGTCAAAGTGTCATTATCGCATCCCTTTAATAAATTTGTAATCTTACTGATATAAAACTCTTTTTCCTTCATACCTAATCCCCTTTCTTTAAGTATTCCCCTTTTATAAAAAAATCTTACAACATACTTACTGAGTAGGTAATAATATGAATAATCTAATTTATGCCTTTTTCAGTATAAAATTCTATACTTTACATAACATAAAAAGAGACACCTTTTTACAGTGTCTCTCCCTTAATTAATGTTTTCTCGCAATCTCCATTGCTCTTTCAATGATAGCTCTATCATTTGATGATATGTTAGGATCCTTGAGCATCTCCTGCATTGGTCCTTCAATGTCATTTGCTCTGCTATAATGGCCTCTAACATAATGTGTGCCTTCTCTGCCATATGCATCACCCATATAAGTATCATGATACATATCAGATGGATACATTCCACCATAGCTTCCCTGGGCATTCCACATTCCACCTCTGCCATATGAAGATTTGCCATACATATTATCTTTGACATATCCTATGCTCTTTAAGCTGTGAGATATCTTGTCAATTGCTTCAATATCTCCCATGTCAAATGATTTATGACTTGATATTTCTTCCAAATGCTTGCAAAGTCTCTTTTCAAGCTCTTCATAATCTTTCATTTCCATAGCTTATTCCTCCTTATGATCCGTTGATTGCTGTTAGAGTTGTTGGCTTACAACATAAGTCTCCAATCAGCTTAAATACTCCACCTGATGGAGTTGTAACTACATTGGTGCTATATTTCGTTCTGCTTCTTAATTGAGAAGCAACAACTTGAACACCATCTTTAGTTACCAGCTCATAAGCTGTTCCACCAGTTCCAATTGATATAAATACTGGAGCATTTATTGTTGCGGTTGCAGGAATTGCTTGTGCGATTACTAAACAGTATTTTTCACAATTCAAATAAGATCCTGCTGGAATGTTAACAATAATGTTTCCATCTCCAGCAACTGATACTGAATTTGAAATGATTAGCTTGTCGCATAATTTGCAAATACTCTTACATGCCATATCACTGCACCACCCTTCTACTTATGCACAAGTATTACATCCGCATCCGCCATTGTAGTTAGCTACTCCGCATGTATTAGGGAAACTAATTGTCTGTGGTGGCTGAACTACATATGCGCTTACTGGGCAATGATAACCAAGCTTGTCAATTAAATACTCATTCTGTCTTGACTGCGAAGCTGCAAGGTTAAGTGATGTAATCATCTGATTCTGCTCTGCAATTCTGTCCTTAAGTGCTTCAACCTTGTTTGCATTGATTGCATCAAGAATTGCTCTTGTGTTTGCATTGTTTGCATCAATAATATCTCTTGTATTATTCTGATTATTGAAATTAGTCTGGCAGAATCCACTTGCTACTGCCTGCTGAGTATCTTTTGCAGATAATGCTTCAGCATATTTAATATCTGCCATACCAGCCTTTGTATCACAACAACACTGAGAAATCTGTGTCTGCAATGCATTAAATCCCTGCATATTAGCTGTTTGAATAGCATTGCTTGATGTTAAAATGTTAGTATTGATTCCGTCTGCAATTCTTGCAGTTTCATAGAATCCTGAACATAATCCGTTGTTGATTGTGTCACCTTTAGATTCTAATGCTCCAAATCCATCAGAAAGCTGTCTCTGGATTGTTGCAAAATCACTTGATAATGTGTAAGCATCTTTTACTGATGAGCCACCACCATTATCCATGCCATAACCATTTCTGCCCCAACCAAGAACAAGGAAGAGCAAAATGATCCACCATGCTCCGTTACCACCGAAGCCATCATTGTTACCAGTCACCGCTGCAAGATCTGCTGGTGACATTCCTTCTACTAATGCCATAATTTTTTACCTCCAATTTTTTAAGGTTAGTGACCAGGGCCTATTCCCTAGCCAGTTCTATAATTAAAAAGTGCGCACTTTTAATTACTTAATTAATCCCATTGTCTGAAATGTAGAATAAAGTTCATTTGCTTTTTTCTGTAAGTCATTAAGCTGTGCCTGATTCATTCCAGATTGCTGAATTATTCTAGTTGCTTCTTGTTGAGCATTACCTTTATAATTTCCCATAAAATTCTTAAGCTCGTTTATTGTTTGCATTGGATTGTTCATGTCTCTTTGCCTCCTTTTCTAGTGCTAAAATGCGCTCATTTAGGCTGTTTATTTCCTTTGAATAGTCAATCGTTGTCTTCTGCTCTTTTTCGTGGCTGTTTGGCTCGATTTTCTCATATCTGTAGCACTCTATTGGAAGCGGTCTACCGATTGCATCAGCTCTTTTTTCATAAAATATATTTTCATTTGAATTCCATAGTCTTACAAATGCGCCTGGAGCAACCAAATAATTCTCTGCAGATTGCTCATTTGCTACCCATATGCGTTCATCAGCTGGTGGATTGCTTGGCATTGGCTGTTGCATTTGTTGCTGTTGCATTTGTTGCTGAAGCATTTGTTGCTGAAGCTGTAATTGATACAATTGCTGTGCGGTTAATTGTTGTGATGGCATTACACCATAGCTATAATTTGACATAATCATTTCCTCCAATAATAAAGTACAATTTCATCCCCACTGTCCCAAGTATCAAAGTATGTCCCATTGATGCAACAAACTACATGACCATTTAAAGCTAATAAGTATCTGCCATGAGGATGTTCTTCTGCAAATCTTCTTACTGTATAGCAGTGCGGACATGTATCTGGCATGATATGTCTTGAATAACCTCTATCATGCAGGTATTGTCCCCACACATAATTGGATGAAGGCATATCAAAATTCATAAGTCCATAATCACATAACGAGCAATAGACATCTTCCCAGCTTTTATCCAGGAGTTTACTGATTGCTCTTACAGTACAATCATCAGATCTTCTTGCAATTGGATTAGCATTATAATTTTGATACATCTCCTTCCTCCTGGTTATATAATCGCATTTTTTTATATTGTTTAACACGAAGCTATTTTGAGATTATTTTGAAATTTTTATGAGATTTTTACGCAATAAAAAAGAGAAGCACTAGGCTTCTCTTAAAA
>JAGHSX010000132.1 GCA_018065645.1 Candidatus Scybalousia scybalohippi | reverse complement strand
AAAAGAAATATATCATACAAAGAATAGAGGTTTTTGATGATATGCGTATTAGTGTTATAAAATGAAAGGTAGAAAGATGAACAGGCTAGAATTTTACCGAAAAAATAGGTTAAAAGCAGATAATCTTGACTTTGATGAGATGTATAGGGCTTTTAAGTGCGAATTCTTTGGCGATTATGTAAAAGAACAAAAGCCAAAAAAAATAAAGAAAAAACAAACAAACATTTTTTCTTGTGTAATATCTTGGCTTTTAGCTATTTTTCTGTTTAAGAGCATTGATAAGTGGAGTTGGGATGATAAAAACAGAACAGAATAGTTCTAGAAAGCGTTTTAAGACACCTTACAATCGATTTTGGGTGTCTTGGGTGGGTATGTAGCCAAAAGTAATAAAATCGCTTAAAATAGATAATTTTTAACGAAAGGAAAAGAAAATGAAATTAAAAGATTTTGAAAATAAAATAAAGAAAATACAAAGTTATGCCGGCAAAGATGTAGATATTTCTTTGGAAACAATCAACCAAGATATCAACTATTTTGTCTGTAAAATAAAGACAAAATATGGGGATTTTAAGTTTTCGGCAGATTGTGAAAAATTAGAGCCGTTTGCTCTTGAAATTGATGATAGATTTAATACAAAAAGTGTAATTGATTCTATTAAAAAACTTTTGAAAGGAAAATAATATGTTTAATAAAGTTGATGTAAAAAGTCTTGCTGTTTGGAGTTATCAAAGGGGCAGGGTGGATGCCATCAGAGCAATTCTGAATATAATTAGTTGCCATAAACTTGAAACAATTGAAGAGAGGATAAATCTTGTTGATTATTTAAGAAATATAGCAATAGAAGAAGAAACTAAACTGAAAGAGGTAGAATAATGGTATATGAGCCACAAAAAAGAGCCGAAAAAAGATATAAAGAGAAATTAAAGGCAAAAGGGATAAACCAACACATTCTTTGGCTTGATGCACAACAATGGGAAGTTATCCGGACATTTACACAATGTATTAAAAAAATAAAGAACTTGAAGTATATCACGGGCTTTGATGTGTCTAGGGACTACTTGACATATAAGATAATTTTGGATACAAATATATTAAATGGTGGTGTCTTAACAAAGGAGGAAGAGGATGCTCTTTACAACCAAATATAAGAAACTTAAAAAAGAATACGATGAGTTGTCTTTAAAATACCAGCAAGCTATTGCTGATAAGGAACACTTTGAACAAGATGCCAATAGGGTCAGGTTGTTGCTTATAAAATCATTCGCAGAGAATGGGAAACTTACATTAGAAATAGAGAAATTACGCAGGGGAGATTAAAATGACAATTAAGTCAATTTATTGCTGCCAATGTAAAGAAAATGTAAATGCTAAATTAGTAAAAGGAAACGTTGTTTATCAAAACAGACCAGATTTAGATTGTTTAAATTTTTATCAATGTGAAAGGTGTAAAAACTTTGTTGGATGCCACAAAGGGACAGAAAATCCTCTCGGATGTATTCCGACAAAAGAAATAAAAAACGCAAGGAAATTTATTCACGCTCTGATTGACCCAATTTTGCAAGGTGGGTTCATCAAAAGAAAAAAACTTTACAAACTTATTTCAGAAAATCTTGGGATTAAACAATATCATACAGGATGGACTAGGACTATTGAAGAATGTCGTGAAGTTTATAAGATTGGATTAAAAATAAAAAAGGAGGCAAAATGAAAAGGGGAGACTTCGTTGTATATGCTGTTGGCAGTGATGTTTTGTTTGGAAGAATATCCAATGTTCAGGGGAGCTGTTTAACTATTATTCCCGTGAATAAAGATAAACATACAACAATAAAAAAGACAAAGGACAATGTTATATCAGTAGAAACGTTGGAAGAACGTCTTAGAAGGCTTAATTCTATTAGCTAGCCATCTTCCTACGCCAAATTAAGCCCTTCTTGCCTTGTAAATCATCTGCAATGTTATCTAGGAGGGCATTTAATTGAGCTGATGGATATTCATCTTCTAATGTGTTGATTAGTTCAATGGTATCACGCAATAAAAAATAGAGATTTTGCCATCCTAATGTCATATTGGTGGGCTTCGGAGGTATAAAGCCCATAGATTTAGACACAATTTCTTTTGAATATAAAGCATCGTGTTCATTACCTAAATACATCTTCTCATTGATTTGGTCAATAAACTCATCTAACCCATCTGCAATTTCATCACAGAACTTATGGTCAATATAAAAATTATCCCCACTTGCTAAATAATGTAGGTCTTTAGAAAAGAATTTAATTGCGTAAAGCATAGCCAATAATGTATCCATAGTAATTCTCCTTTTCTTATATTATAAAACAAATAGCGAAATTGTGCAACTTCATTTAGAATAGAGGATTTTTATAGCCTCTTTTTGTTTGTTGTATATCTTGTCTTCAATTTCTTGTGCCAATCCACGCATACGTTCTGCAAACAAAAGCATAGCCTCATCGTGGACAAACTCCAAAAAGTCCTCTTGCTCTTCCTCCTCAAGAGCTTTTGGATATTGTTTTTTTATTTCTTCAAAACAAATATCTTTTAAATTAACCAAAGAATAAGATTGTTTAACCTCTAACAATTCTAATTGTTCTTCTACCATATATACCTCCCATCTTTAAACCATTTTTCTCTGCTTTTTCTAATAATAAAGGTGGCTTCTATATTAGCCACCTCACACCAACTATATAAACTATCTTCCCACGCTTTGTTATACCCACATAGGAATTTCCGAGCCTCTTTTCTTTTGTGAGTTGGATACCCATCGTTTGCATCCTCCACCGCTTTCATTACAACAGCCATTCCTAGCTCTTGTTCTGGGAACACTGGTCTATTGTATTCCACTTCAGAATTGTAATAAACATCTCCTGTCATATACACCTCCTCTTGATATGATATTACATTGTTTATTAAATAATGTCAAGATTATTTTTTTGGAAACACTTTATCCCACCTTTCTTGTGGCACATCAAAATAATCTATTTTGTTTCTAGCTGTGGTGGTCATATCCCCATAATACTTATCATCACAACCATCATCTTTTTTGTTCTCATCAATAATACGATAGATTGTCTTGTTTCCTTGCTTTATTGCTACCATCTTGTTCATTTTACCTCCTCTATTCTATTTAATGTTTCTTTGGCAAGCTCTGGCATTTCATCATCTTCGTCAAGAGCATATCTATTATACCAGTTTTTATCTGCATAATCATTAAGTGCAGATATAGCAATATCCAGTTTCTTTTCCAACTCATCTACCTTTTTGCTAAGTTCAGCAAATTGGTCATAATCTGGAACTTTATCAATGATATTGCTAACGCCATCATAACAATCCTCATAAACGAATTTGTTCGTATTATTAGAATAAAATACTATGTCCTCAAAATCTCTATCCTCGCTATCTTCCCCATCATATTGGAAAAGATTTGCATAATAAAATCCAGTATGTAGTTTTCCTTTACGATACTGTTCTATTAGTGTTTTACACTTTTTGCTAGGAATGTTTGTCATAATAATTCTCCTTCAATTCTATTCTTTGCTATGTTAAAATACTTCTCGTCAAGTTCTATACCGATGAAATCTCTGTTTAAATGTTTACAGGCGACACCAGTAGTTCCACTACCCATACAGTTATCAAGGACTAAATCTCCTTCATTTGTGTATGTCTTAATTAGATATTCTATAAGTTTAACTGGCTTTTGTGTTGGGTGTAATCCACGACAAGACTCTCTGTTGTTGAAAAACTGAACGCTTGATGGACATCTTAGGTTTTTATCATAAGTTTCTGGTGTAAATCCTTTAAAGTCCATAGTTCCGTTTGCTTCGCCAGTTTTACTTCCTTTATGTCCATAGTTTAACCTAGATTTGCCACTTTCTGCTCTTTCTTGTTTTATTTGGAAGTATTTTGGCATTTGTTTCCCAAACACTAATACGCTTTCGTGTTCTTTCATTGGCATATATTTTGTTGTGGCGAAGTTGCTACCGACTGCTTTTTGCCATATCCACTCATATTTAAACATTTTTGGATTACTCATTACAAGAGCAGATGTAAATGGCTGACTTGCTGTTAAAACTATTGCACAATCATCTTTAATTATTCTTTCGTATGACTTCCACAATGGTTCAAACGGAATAATCGTGTCCCACTTACACGCTGTTGTTCCATACGGCAAATCACAACAAATCATATCAACAGACTTATCAGGTATCTGTTTCATTATTTCTAAACAATCACCTTGATATAGTTTCATCTAAGTGCCTCCATAATCATAAGAATTTGTTCATAAGTTCTATTCTCTATGAATAATTCCCAACCGTCATCACTGTTTTTGTATATATCTATTGTTCCGTCAGCATAAAAACAAAAGCAACGAAACACAATATAACCATTTATTATTTCTGCACCAAGTTCTTTTGCTTTTTTTTTAAGTTCTTCCCATTGCACGTTATACCTCCTTTAATTCAAATTCTTTAACCATATTAGATAAACCAACAACATCATAGTTCATATTGATATATTTTTCTCCACAATATTCGTTATTGTGTAAATGTCCGTGAACATTTGTAGTTGGTTCTCTCGTGTTTTGTTCTTCTAAACATCTTTCATTTATTGGCTCGTGTGTAAAATAATAAGGCGGAGCATATAAACCTGACAGGCACTTAAAATATTTAATATAAACATTCTTTAACTTACTATGCGTGTCGTGGTTTCCAATAATAAGAGTTATCTTACCATTTAATCTTGAAATTATTTTTTCAATATCTTCTTCTTTCATACCAACAGCAAAATCTCCAAGATGGATAACTCTATCGTTTTTATCTATACAATCATTCCATCTTTTAATTATTGCTTCATTCATTTCTTCAACAGAATTAAACCCACGAAACATTAAAAGTTTTTCGTGTCCAAAATGAGTATCTGATACAACCTTAACTTTCATATTTTAATCCTCCTGTATTTCATATTTAATATATTTTACGCTACCAAACAATCTATGCTTTATTTTAATCATTTTAACTTTACACTTATGGGCTTCTTCCAAATCTTTTGAGTATAAATTAAACTCTTTTACTGCTGGACCAGTCCCACTATAACACACATCTGGTATAAACTTTCCTATTTTCATCTTTTAATCTCCTATAACATCTTCATATAAAAGTTTATAATTTTCAAACAATATTGATAATGTATTATCCATCATTTCGTATGTTGCTGGCTGTATGTTTTCGTCTTTTAACATAAATCTAAACCAAGCCTGTAAATCTGATAACAACATACAGGAGTGTTTATAGTCTAATTTATAATCTTCTATTCTTTCTTTTTTAATCATTTTAATCTCCTACATACTCAACTAAATCATCTACTTTTGATATTGTGTGATTATTAAAATCAGCACCCTTAAAAATATCTTTTATGTTTTTCTTGCCAACCCTCATTCTATAATAAACGTTCCCTTCTTTTATTCCCAATCTTTTACAAATATCACTAACACATAATTTTTCACCATCCAATACAAAGAAAAATATATTATTCCTACTGTTTTCCCTTTGTTCTTTATACGTTGTCCATCTACAATTTTCTGGATAATATCCTTTGTCATTATCTATTCTGTCTATCGTTAGGTTTTCTTTATATCCATTAGCAAAAGACCAGTCTATAAAATTCTTAAAACCATTTTCTTTATCCATCCATTCATCACATATTTTTATTCCACGATAACCGTAGTGTTTATATTCAATACAGTTTTTATTATAACACCTTTGTTTCATATTGCTTAATATCCCGTGTATTCTACTATTCCATAAACCGTGTTTGTAGTGGATTGGCTTTGCACATCCACAAGATTTTGTTCTTCCTTTAACCAAATTAGAGTATAGTGCTTTTGTTGTGTTTCCACATTCACACTTACACTCCCAAATTCTGTTGCGAGATTTATCACTCCAACCACAATCTTTTATAACGGTTAGTTTTCCAAATGTTCTGCCAGTTAAATCGACATAATTACCCATTTAAAATCTCCTTTATTTTTCTTAATTTATCTTCTGCTGTTTCTTTTTCAACCTTAAATTCTTCTGGTTCTAGGATGTAGTGGTTGTCATCTCTGAAGGCAGAAATATTTAGCGTTCTAAGCTCATTTTTATCGTTATATCCACATAAAACACCACCAACAAACATAAGATAAACACCCGTTATGTTTTCAATATAAATCTTTGTATCTGTTCCTCTAAGTGCTAACACTTCTTCTAATGTTATGTATTTCTTTTTCATTTTGATTCCTTTCTTAATTTTTTTGTATATCTTTGGTATTCGTTCTTCGTCATTTGACTACGAGCAGGTTTCCCATTGATATAGTACTTTGTCCCATTCACCCCCAAAATTGGTTCTGTTATAGCCCTTTCTAAATCCCATCCTTTATCCATCCTAAACCAAAGTGTTTGATAATTTTTACCTGTTCTTTTGCAATACTGATTTAAATTTTCTCCAGTGCTTTCAATCCTAAAACAAGTCATATTTCCTCCACCTTTGTAATATCAATATACTTTGATAATGTTTTTTCTAAATCCTTTGTTCTACGATATTCTGCCAAAAACCTTAAATGTAAAACACTTTTCCAACCACCCAACAAATCCCCAACATAGTGCCCTTTATAAAAATGCTTCCTATTATAAGTTTTATCTCCGTGGTGTTTAATAGCATATTCTAAAGCATAATCCGCATCATAACCATTTTCTATTTGCCTCCAAGCAGTTTCATAGCAAACGCCATTTTCTATACAAGCCTTATTTAAGCTTTTCCCGTTTTTTAATCTTAAAATAGACATACCCCCAAAAGCTCCTTTCTATTCTTCGTCTACATCGTCATCTGTGTAGTATTCATCAGAATCGCCCCAGTCTTTTTCAAACATATAGTCATAGTCGGCTCTCATACATTCCAACAAAGCATCACGAACAGCCGCTCTATTGCCCTTTTCAAACAGCTTATCTTGGTCTTTAACACTTTCCATAACAGCAAACACACGTTCTGTGCCTTCAAAACGACTTCCACACACAACCAACATATCGTGGCTAGCACTTGGATATTCTTCTCTCAGGCTCTTACGGACACTCTCAATAACCGGTAAAAGTTCTTCACGTTTCTCTTTTGTGTATGCTAATCTTGGAGTTCTAATCCCATTACAAATTGTGTTTATCATTACTTTTCCTTTCAGTTTTTATTCATCGTCCCAATTGACGATGTGTAAACTATACATTATTTTAATGATAATGTCAAGAGATTTTTTTGATTTTCTTTAATTTTTTTATTTTTTGTAAATATTTCAACCATTTGTTTGTATGATTCAACCACTCTTTGGCTTATTGTTTCATATCCACACTCAATGTTTCTGAGGTATTGGAGTGATAGTCCTGATAAATTTGCTACAACACTTAAAGAAACACCAGTTTCTTTTCTGGCGTTCTTACACAACAACATCAATTCATATCTATATTCGTCTGGTCTTTTCATTTTATTCTCTTAAATAGTTGGGGCATCAAGGGGGAGTTAATAGGGAGTATTAAATGAGATGCCCCATAGGAAAGTGCGTTGGTCTATACAATTATGGCGTTAATACATAACATTATTCCCCAAGTTACCACAAGCATTGTATATTTTGACCCCAACGCTAGCCAACCTGAAAGATACTCGGGGAAAACTCGTTAGAATGGTATTTCGTCATCCTCTACTTTAACACAATTGTCTTGCTTCTTTGAAACCGGCTGACTTACCTTGCCAGACAAGAAGTTTTTACCTGCTTGGCTTGTTCGTTTCCACAAAGCCACTTCCAATTCTTTACCACCAATTAAAACAGTTCCCTTAAAATCAGGTTGTGTATCCTTGGTCTTTTTGTTGTCGAACAATGTAATGTCGCCCTCTTTTTTCTCGTATGCCATTATATAACTCCTTTATGACATTGTTTTAAAAATATTCCATACTCAATAAGCGTTGTTTTTTGTGTTGATTGTGCTCGAATAGAAAGCAAACAATCTGTGTCTAAATTAGATGCACACTTGATAGACTTTCCATATAAATCTTCTCCACCAAAAACCTTAATAGCCCTCATTTCACAACGACACAAACGTGTATCTTGTGTACGTGAACACAAATTTGTTATTTGTTTTTCACGATATGAGTCAGTAGTCTTATAAAATGAAGCAAAACCCCAGCAAAAAGCAATGGTGCCAACACAAAGTAATAAAATATTACAATGTTTATTTAGACTTTTTTGTTTTGTTTTTGACATTTTGTTTCACTTTCTTTTTTGTTTTTTTATTTGATTTTTGAATTTCTTGCAATACACACACAATGTGAGCATATTCACAACTTGGTTGTTCCTTGCGGAACAGTTTCTTAATCCATTTAAACATTTTATATTCCTTTCATTTTTTCTTTAAATTTTTCCCACCAACTTTTTTTTCTCCCAACGCACCAGTATTGCTTAACACGACATTCTTCATCAAATCTATTTTTAACTTTAATAAATTTATCCCGAATATCCCATCCAGCTTCTTTTATATTAAAAATAACAGCTGATAATCTGGTAATTCCAAGCTCGTTGATAGCCTCAAGACTTGTAATACTACCATTATATCTCATATATTCCATTACTCTTTCTGCTTGTGGTGTCATTGTTTACCTCCCTTTCTAATTATTAAGCAAAACTTGGTAATTCATCATCAGTTTTCAACATACGTGAATTTAAATTATCGTATAAATCCTTTCGTTCTGTTTCCATTCCAGCATCTAATAAGTCATTCATCAATGCTGTAGCTCTTTCAATGAGCTTTGCATCACGTACAGGACTAATATCTTTAAATTTTACAATACAAGCCTTTGCACTTTCATAACGAAGTTTTAATCCTTCTTCTGATTTACTAGCTTCTTCTACCTTTTTGTTCTTTTCACGTGTTTCTCTGGCTTTCTCTTTTGAGACTTCCTTTGCAAATTGGTTGTCTTCCTTTCCGTGAGTGTTTGTTTCATCTGCATCTCTGTTGTCATCAATACAGAATAATCCGTTTAAAGCATATTTACGAGCATAAGATGATGTTGAACCAGTTAATTGGCTAGCATCCATACCCTTCTTGCTTTCCTCTTCACGTGCATATGCTGTGTTCTTAATTTCACTTTCCCCATCATATATTGTGGCTGTGGCTTTAACATAAATGCGACCACCAACATCAACCATTTCATCAGAAACAGTTAAAACCAAACCAGTTTCAGCTAATAAAGGTTTAACAGCTTCCAAAATACCCTCACAACTACGGTAATCATAGTTGCCAAAGTTATTATGCTTGTCTTTTGGTGCTTTTAATGTCGTTTGAATGTGATTTAATTTATTAAAAATACTCATTGTACTCATTGCTTTTCCTTTCTTTCAGAGTTTTGTCCCCATCGGACAAGATATACTATACATTATTTTTTGGGTAATGTCAAGAACTTTTTTTAATTTTCTTCATTTTCTTCTATTTTTACACCAATCCCAGCGTCTTGGGTATAAAACTTTCTAAACCTTAAATCATAAACAAGGCTATCATCTGTCCAAAACCCAAGCCTAGTTAGGCAGTCCAAAAAAAACTTTGCCAAGTTGTCGCAGTCCGGTCTAGATGTACAAGGCAGTATCTTGCCAATATCACGCTTGCGAACACTCTTTAGGTATGGATAACCCCACTCAACAACCATACGAATCGGTTTATCAATGGGTTTTTCTGGAGTATATGGTCGCAAGAGAGCCATTAGTTCTTCACGAACTCCACGACCCTTTTCTGACTTACCAATAAACATTTTACCTGTGTATTTGTTCTTAAACACCCTTGTCGTTGCTTGGGCGGTTGTCTTTGGTGGATTACACTTAATGAAAAACTCCATCATTTTACCCTCTCAAATAGGTGGCAGTGGCACACACCATTTTCTTGTATTTCTTTTTGACAGGTTTCGCTAATACAAGACCTATCAGATTTTGGAGAGCAAGGGCAACGTCTAAAATCACCAACGCCAAAAAAGCGAAGTTTTGCCTTTGCAATGGCTTCTAGGTTCTTAGTAACACTATACCCCTCTCTATGACCAATAGTCATTAAACTTTCTTTAACTAATTCTAATTCATTCATAATGCTTCTCCTTCATATGTATAGTAGCACAACAATAAGTTGTTGTCAATTTGACTTTATTCTTGTTTAGCCATATAATGATGATAGCCAATGGGTTAGTCCCCCATCTCAACCATTGGTTAGAGGGTTTTTTGAAATGCTTTTCCTACCCTCCCCTCGGTCTTATATTTTTCAGCCGAGGGTCTTTATTCATTAACAAAATATTAACATACAAAAAAATAATTGACTTTCAGAAAGCAAAATGCTATGTGATATGTGTTAGCCGATTTGACAGGGTGTCAAAATTATGGTATAACAGGAACAGTTGGCAGGAACCAACATTAACAAACGGAGAAACTATGGAGAAAAATATATCTGATTTATTTTCCAAACATTATAGCAGAATGATTAACGATTTATCTTTGGTAAATGGTTTCCAACCAGTTATGAAGGTAATCATTTCTAATTCTATGCGTTGCTTGGAAGAAGATATTAAAGAGAAAAAGGAGATTTTGGATGACAACAAGAAAATCAATAACCAATAATGGGATAATTATATTTAAAGACCAGTTATCAACAATAAGTCTTTTACCAGATGATGTTGTTGGTTCTGGATTAAAGTTACTGTTAAACAATTTTGACAGTATGGAACAAACAAACAACATATTCTATGAGCTTATAGCCACAAACATTCGTAGATATAGAGAACAAGCTGGTATATCTTCACAATATGGTAAACTTGGTGGTAACCCGACCCTTAAGGGTACGGATAAAGGTGGGGATAAGGGTACCCATAAGCAACAATACAATACAAGAAAAGAAAAGAATAATATATTTATAAAACCAACATTGGAAGAGGTAGAGAATTATATAAAAGAAAAAAAACTTTCTGTGGATGCAAAAAGATTTTACGATTATTATGAGGCTGGTGGTTGGAAAGACAGTCGTGGTAATAAAGTAAAGAATTGGAAGCAGAAGATGTTGGCTAACTGGGTAAAAGAAGAGCCACAGAAACAAAAAGAAGAAGAATATAAATACTGGCTATAAACATTTTGGGGGTATAAAATGAACTTTGAAAATTATCTTAATGAAGAAATTGAACAAAGAATACTTGGGAGATTTTTAGCTCATAATGACGATATAAACCTGTACCCAGATTTAAAGGTTGACCATTTTTTATTTGAAGAAAACGCAACTATTTTTGAAAGAATGTTAAAGGCAAATGAAGAAGGTAAGCCGTTTGTAATGAGAACACTTTCAAAAGACGAAAAAGATAAATTATACATAAATAAGCTATCAGGATTATCTTTTGTTGGAAATGTTGATAAAGAAGTTAATCTACTTATTGATAGTAGTGATAAATATAACGCACTGACAAAGGCACAAGAGTTGTTAGAACAAGCAGAAACGGAAGATGTTGATGTTTTTACAAAATTGTCTGAAATATCAACAAGAGACCTAATAGAAAAAATAGATGATTCTCCAGATGCTATGCTAAGAGAATTACAAGATAAAATGAACAATGGTGTTCTTGGTATTAAAACAGGAATAGATATGCTTGATTATAATATAAACGATTTACAAAATGGGAGGTTATATGTTGTTGGAGCTCGTTCTGGTATGGGTAAATCAGCTTTTATGTGTTCCATTATTAACAATATAGAACCAAATTATAAAGTTGGTATAATAAGCCTTGAAATGAAATCAACAGAATTAAAGCAAAGAATTGCTTGTATAAGAGGAGAAATTCCACATTGGAAAATTGAAAAAGGAAAATGCGAAAAAGAATTTGATGCCTATGCAAACGCTTTGTTTAGCATTAAAAACCTTGTTATTGATGATAGAGGTGGTATAAATTGCCAACAAGTTATTGCAAAAATAAGACAAATGGTTAAGAAAGCGAAATGTGATATTGTTTTTATAGACCACATTGGATTAGTTCAAGTATCTGATAGAGGAAACTTAGCTCACGAAATTGGTAAAACAACAGCGTTGTTAAAAAGTGTTTCAAAAGAACTAAACATCCCAATAGTTTGTCTTTGCCAAATAAATCGTGCTGCAGAAAAAGAATCAAATAAAAGACCCAAAATGTCTGATTTGAGAGATTCTGGAAGAATTGAAGAAGATGCGGACTGTGTTATATTGCTTTATCGTGATGGTTATTATAGCAACCAAGATGTTGAAAGAGACCCTACAGAATATATAGTTTCTAAGTGTAGAAACGGTAAAAGAGGGGTTGTTAATGGAACCTTTGTTTGTCAACTAATGAAGTTTTGTTAAAAATATGCCACTCCGTATTCGCTGTACATTTCTGCCTTTAGCGGGAGTGGCTTGTTCCTATCGGGAAATAAAAGAATGTGGGCATTCCTCTAAATCCAAATACATTATACAAAACTTACTTGATAATGTCAAATAAAAAACGTCCTCCTGCAAGAAGACGTTAAGTGTTGATATAAATTGGCTACAACGATTTTAATTATACTACACTTTTTTACAAATGTCAAGATAAAAGGACATCATATTCCGGGTCTTTTTCTTCCATTATCTCTGCCTTTCAAAAAATTGCCCCATTTTCCAAGCCCTTATTATATTATCGTGCTGATTAACAGGACACTTTGAAGCCATTTTACGATATTTCCAATAGAGATTTCCAAGATGTCTTTGTCTAGCTCTTACTGGAATAGTGCTTTCTCTAGCCTCTGCTTCAGCTTGTAAAAAGTTATCTAGATATGGTTGCTCAACCATTCTCTAAACTCCGAATTAACTCACGAGCTTCTTTTCGTTTAGCAATGACATCTACATAATGTTCTTCTATTGCATCTCCTTCACGAATAACATTCCAAATGTAATCAGTTTCTTGTAAGTATTTACGAGCTTCTGCTACCTTTGTTTTGTTATCAAGTGCTATGGCTTTTTCGTCTGTTGTTAAAACAAACTCTCCATCGCAGTGAATGTAATCTTCAACGGTGTGTTCTGTATCTTCTACCACTTCATCACAAACCAAACAAGGAAAGTTGTCTGTATCGTTAATTGCTATAATCTTTTCGTCTTTAAGTGCTTTATACATTATTGTTCTCCTTCTGCATAATAAAACCGAAACGCTTCTGATGTAATTTGACCGTATGAAACAACAAACGTATTTCCTTTTTTAATTGGTAAAGAAATATATAGGCTCGTTAGACTTGGATTTGTTGTAAGTAGAGTATTACCTCTGTTTGTATTATACTCAAAAATATGCACAAAATGTAAACCAGAAGAAGAATTAGAACCAAATCTAAGAGCTACATACCCGTTTGCGGGCGCAGTATAAGTAGTACTACCTGCACCCAATGTTAAATCAATATATCTATCACTTGGCATACCAAAACCAGCAATAGTTCCTTTATCATTATAGTCTAATGCGTGAAATGTGGTTTTAGATGTAAAGGATGTGATTATTAAATTATTATCACAAAAAGCTTTACCACAATATGAAGCCTTATACTCAATCCAGTTTGACGTTCCATTATTTGAATAAAATTTATTATCATTTACACAATAACACCAAGAATATGTTCCAGAAATAGCTGGTTTTTCTGATAAATTATTTACAACATAATAACCTTGAAGATTATTAAATGTATTTGCCGCTAAAACACCGTTGTTATTTATTGCAAAATCAAGACCATTTGTGTATTGAGCATTTTGTATTGAAACGTTTTCTACAATTTTTTCAATATTCTTAAAACTTCCATCAGAATTTCTACCATCAGGAATTAAAACTTTAACACCAGGCAAAGCAAATACTGTGCTACCGATATATCCAAAGCCATTAAATACTTGGTCTATGGAAGTGATTGTTGAATCTACAAACGAAACAATCGCTATTGGAAAACTGTATGTTCTATTTAACAAACTTCCATTAAGAACATAATCTATTTTATTTGATGTTGTGTTATAAAAATATCCACTTCCAGATGGTGTCGATGGGCCAGAAAAAGATGTTGCATCTGAATCAATAACATCTTCGTTGGAACGATAACATATTATCATTTTTCTTGTTCCTGTTCCAAAACCATTTAATGATTTGTCGCTTGTAATATTTACAACATCAAATACACTTGGTCCATTAGGAACATACACCTTACTTCCTGCTTTTAATTTAAGTGTTCCGTTGTTTAGTTCAAGTTTAATGTCTTGTGGAATATGTGTAATGCAGTTTGAAATGTTGTTGTAATTTAACGCATTATCCCAAGATGCTGTCGTTCCATTTGTTGTTAAGAACTTTCCCTTTTGTCCAGTTTGGTCTGGTAATTCACTTATTGATAAATTACCACTACCCAATACAGAATTACCATTGATGGTCTTGATGTTAGTGCCAGATACAAGAGTATCCTGCTTTGATGTGTCGTGATATGATGTTATAGCTGTATTTACTTGAGTAGCATTTTGATATCCAGCATCATTTGTTAGTTCAGATACATTATCGTTTGGTTGTAAAGCTGTATCTGCTTTTGCACCCTGCTCTGTTGTGGCAACATCTATATTTCCACTTCCTAGAATAGTTGTAGAATTTATTGTCTTGATATTAGTTCCAGATACAAGATTATCTTGTTTTGATGAATTAAGTTGCAGATAAAGATTATATAAATCATTATCCATAATTTCTCTCATAAGAGCTTCATTATTTAATGCATCGTTTAAACTTTTTCCCATATTAGCAGATAATGTTTTATCTGTTGCAGTAGAGGTTAAATTATTAACAATATCGGATGATTGTAAAGCACTATCTGCTTTTTCACCTTGTGCAGATGTAGCTTTACCATTTAATTGTGTTTGAATAGCACTTGTAACCCCATCTAGATAACCCAATTCCGTGCTTGTAACATCACTTACAGCAACCTTACCAGAACCATTACTAACCAAAGCACGATTTGCTGTTAGGTTAGATGAGGTAATTGTTGTAGCCCCACCTGTTATTGCCGCTTGTTTATTATTCCAAGTGGTTTTCTCTGTTTGTGTCACAACTTTGTTTGTTGTCCCATCTGATACTAAATCAGCAGATAATTTATGAGAACTATCAATAACATCCTGCTTACTCGCATCTAATTCATTTAACTGCTCGGATGTGGCATAATGGTCGTCATCTGTAACCATATACAACTGGTTTGGGTCTTTTGTAGAAGTATCATACTGGGCTTTTGTTAGCTCGTTAATTATTAAATCTACATCTGTATCTGTTGGCATATTATTATCCCTCCCACACTATCGTTGTTCCTTCAGCTGCACCCCACGGAGAACCACTAATACTACCTTGTGGTTTGTTAATTGTTATTGTTCCGTGAAATTGTTGAAACGCATTATCCCCAATTCTTTCGCAGGTGCTAGGGATTGTTATATTTTTTAACGCTGGACAACTTGCAAATGCCCTTTCTCCTATTGTTATTACGCTATCCATTATAACACTAGTTAGACTAGCACATTGATTAAATGCATCTTTACCTATTGTTGTTATATCTGTTAGGTCTATACTTACTATTTGCCAATTCTTTTCGTATTGACCTTCTATAACAGTGGTTGAATCAGGATTATAATTGTTTTTTATTATAATCGGTGTTATTATTTTGTTTCCTATGTATAATGACATAACTTACTCCTAATTTATTACTTGGCTGTTTTCATATAATGAACAGATTGTCTTTGCTGGATTACTGCAGTCTAAACATCTTCTGTTTGCAATTTCACTAGCCGTTCCTGTTATAACCATATTACCACAAATTGCTTCTTCTCCTTGTTTCCAACGTGTTGTTCCAACAATACTTTTAATACTATTCATAACATCTGTTGAGCATCCACCAATATATACGGAGTTTGAATTACCTGCGAATGAACCTATCCAACAACTATCTTCTGGAAGTAATCCATCCAATACATCTGGAAGTGTTAAATTGTTTCCATCTGTTGGTGAACGTGTTGCTTCTACTTGTAAAATTGCATTAGAAATCTCAATCATCAACGCTGCTTTTTCTGTTGGTGTAAGTGGTGTTTGCTTCTCTCTACAATACCCATCTTTTTCTTCTACATTTGGTCCACTACAAAGACAAGTGCAACCATTTGGTAATAATAATGGGTCATCTATTTGGCATTGTGGTTTTGTGCTAATAGGACATTTTACACAACTATTATTCTCACAATCCCACCAACATTCTGTATTACTACCACAAGTAATGGTCATATTGTTGGCAAATCTATTTTTAACATCTTGAATATTGTTTAAGTTTTTAGCTTTATAAGCCAACCAAGCATTAAATGGATTTTCTGTATGAGAATCCATACTATGAAGTGTCTTTGCTTGGCTTAACGTATATCCCATAGCCCTATATTCAGCCACAGTATTTGATAATGCTTTACCGCAAAACATTATAACCGCAATAGATAACATTAGTAGTTTTTTCATTTTACCATCTCCTTATTGTTACTTTTGATTTTCCGTTCCAATTTGTTTTATCACTTGCTGTAACGTGAATAGTATTATTTTCAACGTGGGCATCATAAGTATTTACTTTTGTTTCTGTAATTTTACTACCTATCGCAGCCCATTGGTCAGCTGTAAAAGATGAATTATTTAATGTATATTCATATTTCCATTTATTCGGTGTTTCTGTGGTTGTCCATTTATACCGATTATATTCTGTATTTCCAGCAGTATCAGTCCCAATTACAAAAGCATAGTCATTATTAGTCTTTGTCCCACTATACGCTTCCATTTCAGCAACACTATTAAAAGTTCCAATAAAGTTCGCTGTATTTGTAGAAATACTTGAATTAACAAACTGCCTTGATGCAATTTGATTACTCGCCGATATATCATCAGCCATATATGTATTTAAGGTATCAGCTAAAGCCCCCTGTGTAGCTGTAGCAACAGATACATTACCAGAACCCAATAAAGTTGTGCTATTTATTGTTTTGATATTAGTTCCAGATACAAGTGTCGGTTGTTTTTCCCCTAGTTCTGTCCGTATATCAGAGTGTGCTGTTGAACTGGTATTATGAGCAGAAATAGCACTAGACACATCAGTAGAAGTTGGAAGATTATCTATCTGGTCTTGTAATCCTTGTTCTGCCAATAAACGAGCATCTGTTTCATCATCTAGGTTATCCTGCACAGCTTGTATGGCATTTTCTTGTGCTGTAGACACAGGCATATCCTCAGGTGCCAAGTTCTCAACATTACCAAGACCAACCTGTGTTTTTGTTACTTCGTGTGGATTATTCTTATCCTGAACGTGGTCGCCTAAATCCCCAACAACCTCATCAATTCTTTGGTCTAATGCTTCATCTTCATCAATACGAGCTTGTTCTTCACTATCAATTCTGTTCCCAAGAGCTATATCTGCATTTCCACGAGTGGTTGCTTCATTATCAATACGAATTCCAAGAGAAGTGTCAGCAAGCCCTCTAGCCTGTTCTTCTGCGTTAATTCTATCACCTAATGCTATATCAGCATTAGCACGAGCTTGAGCCTCATTTCCGATTGCCTCAGCTAACGCCTCATCAGCCTGTTGCCTTACATCTGTTTCGGTTGAAATTTCCTGCGAAATATCATCTAGTTCACCACGAAGCCCAGTAATAGCAGAAATAGGATGTTGGTCATCATAATCTCTGTGTAAAAGCTCATCGTGATTAAATGTGCCAGAACCACCATTTTCAAACTTAATAACAATAGTATTTTCTTGAATATCTGTGGTAATGGTTATATCAAAGTTATCTAACTCAATATCGCCCTCTTGCCATTCTTTAACTTCGCAAGGGATTGCTGTGCTAAATGGATGTTTATTCCCTTGTAAATCTTCTACTATAATTTCGGCATAGTTTAATCCAACAGGAAATGTAGCGGTTTCTTCTGCTGTAAAATCCACATCAATAGGACTTGTTATATCGTCAAACTCTTTCGTAATGCCGTATAAAGTCAAATATGCCTTAAACCCAGTTAGGTCAAGACCTTCTGATTGAAAGTCCATTTTAACAAGTGGGCGACCTGCAAATCTTGTATTAAAGCCCTTGAAAATAGTAAGTGTTTTTAATTCATCACAGCAAGACATAAGGATTCTCCTTTTACTTTATTGTAGCAAACAGAATACACTCTGTCAACTTATCTTTCATTACCTCTAAAATAATACGATTTATAATCCCCGTTGAAGAACCTAATAACCTCATTTAGATTTTCTGCTGTTGTATGTCTTTTACCATCATAGCATAACAAATGATGGTCTTTTGTCTTTACAACACCACGAAAGCAACCATCTCTAAATACTCTCACAACATTATCCTTACCTGTTTCAAGAGTTATCTTCATTATGATACTAAAACCCAACTTGCAACACCATCAACAACACGAAGAACATAATCACCATCTGTTGTTGGAGCTAACGGGATAACTCTGTCCGTAACAATAGCAAAATCTCCAACATTCATATTTCCTACGTTTGTATCAAGAACTTGCTTTTTTCCAAAGTTAAATTTTAAATCTTTAATATCTGTTGAACTACTTGCCATTTATACCTCCTTAATTCTAAACATTGTTAAAGGTTTTAATACTTTTACACCAATAACATTACCAGATAAGAACTTCCCAGTTCCTTTATTTATATAAAAAACATTACCAACCAAATCATACATACCCAATTCGCCATCGTTTCTTTTTGCTGGGATAAAATCACGAACCAATACATCGTTTTCATTATAAACTTTAAGGTTGTATATCTTCAAACCACTAAATAGTTCTGCTGTTCCGGAACCATTATTGGCGAACATATACAGATTTCCACTATAAAACGTTCCAGGAGTTCCAGTTGTAACTATTGAATATGATGTATTATTTACTTTAAGACTTTCTCTGTTATGGATATTACAAAAGTCTATTTCATATACAGTGTTTGTTGAATAACTTCCAAAATACTGATACCCAGTTCCGCCATATCCGACAAGCCATTGACCATTTGAAGAACTTACAACATAGTTTCTATCTCCCCAAACACTTGTGTGTGTAGAGCTTCCTATAATTGTCCCAGAAACAGAGCCATCTATTACAGATACATTTGCTGTTGTTCTATATCCATTTACCAAAGATAATCCTGTATCTATATATTGTGTTCCTGTGCTTTGTAAATATTCAACTTCTTGATAACCAATCGGTAATCTACTTCCTTGTATAATTGTTATGCAAGGCATTACTTGTTTTAATACCTTTGCACCGACAGGAGAACCAATATCAAACTCTCCAGTTCCTTTATTTGGATAAAAAACTCCATTTTCTAAATCATAAAATCCAGTTTTGTTATCTGATGTTCTATAACAAGGCACATAATATCTTAATAAGACATCGTTTTTATCCCATATCTTTGTGTATTTATTTTTTAGATGTGTAGAGCAATAAGCCGTTCCTGCTTGATTGGCTGCCATTAAATAAATACTATATGTTGCTCTATTTCCAGCACCAGTTGTTCCGCCTTGGTTTGACAAAGTTAATGAAACTCCATTAACCTTACAAGTTGGCACAGTAGTTGTATTGTCTACTTCATATTTAAAGAATACATCTTTTGTTAATTGTTGATTAGACATATAATATCCAACACCACCAGAAGCTGGTTCTGCTCTTACATCAGAAAGACTTCCATTTGGTTGAACAAAAGAGTGGTGGTTTCTGTTATATGGTGCAGAACCATTATGAGAACCAATAAATCTCCCCGGCAACCAATCACCAGAACCGCCATAAGATATAATCATTACTTCTGACTCTGACTTAAACCCATCAGGCAAAGATAATCCTGTATTAATATACTGTGTTCCAGTTGAACCTATCCACTCAACTTCTTGATAACCAGCAGGTAATCTTGATGCAGAAGAATCAATAATAACTCTACAAGGCATTACTTGTTGTAATGTCGGCATTTCCGAATATGTAAAAGTTCCTGTTCCTTCGTTCGGATAAAATAAATCGTTTTGTTTATCATATAACCCTATTGAATTATCAGACTCTCTGCAACAAGGAACAAAATCTTTTAATATACCATTATTATCTTTAAATCTAATAGCATATATCCTTACTATATTATTATCATAGTATGTTACACCATCAGAGTTTCTCATAAAAATGTGAATTGGTATATTCACATTTATTGCATTATCAAATGTCCCGATAATATTACCATCTAAAGTAAGGTTTCTTGTTCCAACCTCATTCATAACGACCTTATATCTTTTATTTACTTCCAATGTGCAGTATATTATTCCCAAGTAGTGCATACGAAAATTATATCTGCTTTCATTTGCTTCTTTTCGTAAAATAGCATAAGTTGCATCATTTTTACCATACAAATCGGTTCCACCAAATATTGTTAGATTAGATGGTATAGATGGTAATAAAAAATCAATAAATGTTTCTGTATATGTTGTAGGAATAATACCAGTATTGATATATTGATTACCGTCGCTTTGTATCCACAATAACTGTCTATATCCGTTTGGTAATGTCATTATGTCCACTCCACAAAAGTTATCTTTGCACCAGCATCATCAACACCTATCGTTTGTCTTGCTTTTTGTTTTTCTGCATCTGTAAAAGCTGTTCCACTATAACCACCTAGACCATATTTAATAATATCGTGTATTCTTGCTGGTGTTAACGGAACACTTGTTGAACTTTTGCTTTGTGTTTGTGCGGCTGTTGCACTATAAATTCCTAAATATCCACTTGTAATTGTAGTTCCATAAGTATTACTTGGTCTTACAACACCCATAACAGAAGTTGTAGCTTTTGGTATCTTTGCAATTTTACCATCCAAGATTGAAGTATATGTTGTTGCAGATGTAGAATTTTGCATTTGAACATCTGTTACAGGATAATCCACCTCTGGAGTATTACCAATTTCTATTTGCTCTGATGGGTTTTCATAAGAAGCAACAAAGAATCCGTGTTGTGTCTTAAACTCAATCTTGGTGATAACCATTCTATCAAGGTCTGTATCTTGCGAACCATCCTTTTTATATTTTATTGTAATAAAGTGGTTTCCAGCAGTTACTTCATATTCTGCAACATAAGTTGTCTTTTGATGTCCACTGAATGAATACTTATTGGTTGTATCTGCAGTTGCATCTTTGCTTAATTCTTGGTCAAGATTACTTAATATACCAAAGTCATAAGTGCTTTCCCCACTACAATAAGCAGTTACTTTTAATATTCCAGCTTTGGCAAATGTAAAGTTTATTTTCCCATAAGAAAAACTGTTTGCAACGTGATAGTTTTGAGAGCCAAGACCAGTAAAAGAACTGCCACCGTATGTATAAGTTCCATATTCAAAACCATATGTTTGGCTTTCTTTTGAACATTCTATTGTAGATAAGTCATAGTCTATATCAGAACCACCAATCTTTGTGAAGATTGTATTTATTGTTCCAAGTTTTGTTCTTTCTGCCGATGTGATTTCATTTATTGAAACATTACCAGAACCAACCAATGAGTTGTTATTTACTGTTTTTATATTCGTTCCACTGACCAAAGTATCTTGTTTACTTGTATCGTGATAAGAAGTAATAGCGGTATTGACTTGTGTAGCATTTTGATACCCATCTGGATTTGTAGAATTATATGGTGTATATCCCAAAGCATTTGTTACTTGTTGCCCTGTAATGCCAGTTAAATAACCAGCATTATTTACTAATTCTGTTACATTATCTCCGCTTTGTAA
Organism: Candidatus Scybalousia scybalohippi; assembly: GCA_018065645.1. Lineage (GTDB taxonomy): Bacteria > Bacteroidota > Bacteroidia > Bacteroidales > P3 > Scybalousia_A > Scybalousia_A scybalohippi. Next base: position 29,299 of record JAGHSX010000132.1, on the reverse strand, counting down.
TGCAGTAGCACCAGCAGAAGCACCTGACCGAATATCATCTAAATCAGAAATAGCGTTTTGCTTATTATTCCAAGTTGTTTTTTCTTGTGCTGTGACGAATTTGTTTGTTTGGTCGGCATCAGACACTAAATCACTATTTAATTTGTGTTGTGCATCAATTAAAGCCTGTTTTCCATTTAATGCCGCAGCCAAGTTTGTATTATCGTATGGAGAACCAACAACATTATTAAAAGATATACTTCTTTCAGCGACTTTTTGTAATATCCATTGTGTCCCATCATATAAATATCTATCGCCAGCAACAACAGTATCCGTTTCAACAACAGTTGATGCAACTCCTGTCGTATATGTTGTTCCACTTGGTCTATAATTTGTTTGACCGGCTTGAGCAACATAAGACACCAAGAAATAGTCGCCAGAACGATATTCAAAAGGGCTATGCGGTGGATTTGTTCCAGCAAGACCAGTTGGACATATCCAAGTGCTTAAATAACGACCAAGAGACGATATATTATCTATTCTATCACTCAAATCGTTTGTTATTTCTTTTACTTTACCCGTATAATAAGAAAGACCATCTTTGTTTAGCAATTTATCTGTCATTCCGACTCCTTATAAAAACCCCATTTATACCCACCAGCAGTTTTTTGTCTTTTAAACAAACAATCACTTATACAACATCTATTTATACCAAGCGACCTAGAAGCTTCAATTATAGAACCATAAATATTTCCAGTAGTTAAATTTATTATTTTTTTGCTTGATTTTAACCTAGATTCTGATATTTTTTTCTTGTGTACTGGTGTAAAAGGATGAGAATTTTTAATTTTTAATTTTCTTATATGTTCTTCTGATAATTTTTTTGCTATTTTCTTATGTAGTACAGATGATTTTTTTCTTTCTTCTTCGGTCATACGGACACCATAATTAGGATTGTTTTTACCAGACATATTTTTGCTATGTTCTTTTCTCGCTTGTTCATATTCTAATTCTGTAAGTTTGTATCTGCCTTTTTTTATACAATGGCTCATATTCCAATAAGCATAAGAAAGAGCAGTTATACCTTTATTTTCTAGATATAAAAGTTTATGTGCAATAAAATGTTCTCTTGGAAATAACCAGACAAGATTTTCAGGACTATTATCTCCACCCATACACTTTGGGATAATGTGATGTCTTTCCATATACACATCTTTTTTCTTTGTGTTTTCTCTCATTGATAAAATAGCATTGATATATTCTCTATATGTCATCATTCAAACATCTCATCTATTTCTTCGTTGCTAATATACTGTATATCTTCTGGTTGAAGTGATGTTCCACCCAAATCAGCACCAGCTCTAATTGTATCTAAATCAGAAATTGTTGGTTGTTTTCCAGACAAAGCTGTATTTAACCCAGTTATTGAACTCATCGGATGTGTATTTTCTGCATCACGACCCGTTAGTTGGTTGTGAACTGTCACTCCTTCTGCTGTGGAGTTAATCTTTATAATTCCCCCAACCTCTGTAATAGAAATATCTGTTCCTGCATTTTCTGATGTTAATTTAGGCTGTTTTGTTCCAATATCTTCTCTAATATCTTGGTGCGATATATTACTTTCGTTGTGTTCGGCTATTTTATTATCTACCATTTGTTCAGACACTTGTGCTGTTTCAATGGTAATAGTCATCACTGTTTCGCCTTCAAATTTGGCATTTACAGATAAATGGAACGTATCTATCTTCTGATATTCTCCTTCTATCCAGTTCTTAAGAATAACAGGAACCGCTGTCGTAAATGGTTTTTTGTTTCCTTCGTTATCTGTTACGACAAGAACTCCATAGTTCATACCAAGAGCCAAAGATTTAATTTCTTCGTCTGTTAGGTTTATAATATAATCTTCTGAAAGGTTTTCCCACTGTCTTAAAGCATTGCCAATTTTAAAATTAGCTGTATAATCTTGTAAATCAAACTCACTAGCAAATTTTACTTTCAACCAATCAACCCCCATAAAACGAGAGCTATTCTGTTGAACATATAATACAAGTGCCTTTTCTTCACAATAATTTGCCATTGTTACTCCTTTTATAGTAACATTTTAACAAGTTATCTAACCAATGTCAAATTAAAATAATTTCTTTTCATTTTTACTATATTATAATAAGCTTTCTTTTTATCAATTTTCAATATATCACAAGCATTAGCTAAACACATTTCTTCACCGTTTAAAGAAACAATCCTTTTGTTTCCTCTATTTCTGTTTTGTACAAAAATAGAAACCCATCTACAATTTGATGGTTCATAATTGCCATCATTGTCAATTCTATCTATTGTACAATCACCATATTTTGCATTCCAATCATATCCATTTTGTATTGACCAATCATAAAAACATTTAAAATCGTTTCTCCACTCATCACACATTTTTATTCCACGCCCACCATATCTATTATACCTACAGTTTTTTTCATCATAGCATCTTTTTTTTATATTTTGCCATATCCTATAAAGTCTTGTACCAGAAAAACCGTGTGTTCTATGAACATCACCCGTTGTTTTTTTAATAATGCAACCACAGCTTTTTATATTACCGTGTGTTAAGTTATATAAGTTGACGTTTTTTTCAACACCACAATCACATCTACAAAAAACCATATGAACATTTTTAGTTTTATGTTTTAACATCCCACAATCTTTTAAGATTGTTAAATGACCGTATTTTTTTCCAACTGAAACTTCTATTTGTTTAACCATTTTCTACTCCTTTAGTAGTCCTTAAAGTTAAGTGTGGCAGGCAGTAAGGTTCTGCTGTTCGGGCTCGAGTTCCTAGCCACACAAGTATTATATATTTTTTTTGGCAAAAAATCAAATTATTTTTTAATCGTTTTAAATCCAAGCAGGCAACACAAAGCAAATAAAATAACCAACCAAATAACCTGTATCGTATTTTCTTGCTTCAGAATCTTTTTTTCAACATTACAATTTTTATTTATTTGCTCAACAGACTTCTTTGCCTCGTTTAAATCAAAAATAACCCCATTTAAATCGGTTTCTATAATGGTTTTACATTCGGATGGTATCTTATTACCAATTTCATCAATTCGTTGTTCTATGGCGTTTAAATCGGATATTGTTAATTCTGTCTGTGTCTTTGTTATATTAGAACATCCACAAAGAATCATTAGTAAAATAGCTAAAACACAAATCCAAACAAAATAAAGTGCTTCTTTCATTAAATATCCTTCGTAAAATTATATAATTCTTCAATCCTACGCTTTACAAGTCCTTTAATAACTTTTCCATTAGCTTTATTCCAGTCCCAATTTTTTACAATAGAACCATAGTCTTTTTCGCAAATAGCTTTAAAACATTTACTTTTTAAGAAAGCAGGAACACCTACATTATAACATAAACTTGCTATAGCACCCTTTTGGTCTTCTGTTAATTTATATGGTATTTTATCAAATACAGGATAGATATTCTTTTGAATATAATTTATCAATAAAGCATCAGCTAAATCTTGGCTTATTTCATCCCCTTCTCTTACTGATTTTCCATCAGCATAATTGGTTGACCCCCACCCAATAGTCCATTTACCTGCTGAACATTTATAAGCAACAAGTCGGCAACCTTCCCATTTTCTAATAAGTGTATCTATCATATTACCTCACAGCGTTAGAAGTAATCCAGCAAAAAATCCAGAGCCATATTCTGCATAAGATGGGTCTATACCTTTCTTTTCATATAAAGCCCAAGCTATAGCATACGATAAAGCAGATGTTAGACCAGCCAACAAGAAAAATGGATTCCAAAGTATTAAAGCCACCAGAACAGCTGGCAATTCATATCTAAAGAACATCCATAGAAAGTCATAGAAATATCCATACCACGCTTTTTCTGGAACAATGAATTCACACCATTTATTCCAAAACTTCTTCTTATAGCGTTTAATCGTTTCTTCTGATGGTGGATAATCCCTACCAATGTCCAGAGCTCCCCCTATCGCTTGTGTCCAAAATAAGAACTGGAAGCAAGCAGTAGCAATAAGAGATTGAAGCCAATGATAATCCAATAAGAATAACACAGAATAAGTTAAAATTATATTACATACAACCTTAACCCATTTAGCATTATACCAATGCTCATCACTAGCAGTGCCTTTCCACCGCCTCCATATACTCTGCCAACAAGCAAATAAGATAGATATTAAATATCTCATTTAGCACCCAATAATAGTGCAAACCTTATCAATCAATGGTTGAGGGTCAATATTTTGTCCAACAATGACATACCAAATAGCACAAACAATAAAAACACCAGCTGTTGCTGTTTGTTTTTTGTGAGCCTTCATATATTCCCATAATTTTTTCATATTTACCTCCTTATTTTAAGAGTTTTTGTTTAAGTAATTGTAAATCAGTTTGAACGGATAACATCAAACTTTCTAGCCGAGCAAAGTTCATTGAGAACTCTTTCTCATTGGCGAGAACTTTTTGTTCCACAGCTTCCATACGATTTTCTAATGATGTAATTCGTGGATTTAATGTCGCCAAAAATACAACTAAAGCAACAATCATACCACCAACAAACACAAAACTCTTTATGTGTTTTAAAATCATTTCAACGTATGGTCTGCACATACTAAGCCTCCTCTTTTACCCAACTTAATGAGCCAACTCCACCATCAAGAACGAACTTCAATACATAAGTTCCATCTTCACTTGGGTATTCTGGCAGGATACCACTTACACGACTTTCAACATTGGCTTTCGTTACCAAAGCACCATCGTCTAAGTTTCCATAGGTTTCTGTTCCTTGACAGATAGGATTAGCTGTTTCAAAGATGGCGTCGCCCATAACAGATAAGTCTGCTTCAATCGCTAGATTACCAGATAATGTTTGTTCTTCTGTGCTTGTTTTGTCCAAGAAATTAGCAATATCAGAAGCTGTAGCTAGTTTATTAGAAGATGAAGCACCACTTGGGATTTTTGATGTAATACCACTAATATCAGAAGCAGTTGCTAATTGGTTTGTGGTTGAAGCACTATCTGGGATTTTACCTTCAATAGTGGCAACCTGTGTACCCAAATCACCCAAATCTTCTTTAATTGTGTTTAAGTGGTCTGTAATGCTGTCAACCTCTCCATCAACCGTTGCATTGATATTAGCACCAGTAAGAGTTACTTCATTACCAACGGGGAGAACACCGTTTATCTTGGCGATTTCGCTCCCAACAGTTTGGATGTCTTGGGCGGTGCCCATATAAACGATATTATCTGACATATTATTCTCCTAATACAGTAATGTTTAAGAAAGATGCTAAGTCTGCACGAACATACAAATCATAGCTCCCCTTCTTGTATTTCAACAACTTCTTTCCAGTGTTATCCAACATAACACCACCAGAAAAATCATCTTGCAATTCAAAATCTGGTTCAATTAAATACACATTGCTAGAACCACGACATTCAATTTGATATGTTTTGGTTGCATCAAATGTAAAAGTTTCTCCAGTAGCTTCGGAGATTAAATCTTCCAAAGTTTCCCAGTCGCTTGTCACTTTAATAAATGCTACTTGTGCCATAATATTTTCTCCTTTATTTATATCTTATCATTTTTGTTTTAACTTTGCAAATTATACCGCAACTATTTTTATATAACCATTACCCCCAACAGCATTATTCATTGTTCGGTCGTTTATATAACCACCATAACCATAACCACCATATTTAGAAGAACCACCGTCTATATTTTGTATTGGATATGAACCCCAACTAACAACGTGTTCCATTCCAGAGCCATCTTCACCATTAACCCCAACCAAATCAGATTGGTATATACCACCAGTTCCGCCAATAGCAGTATTAGCAGCAAAACCTCCCTTTCCACCCCCCGCTATATTTCCAACAAAAGAAGAAGAGCTGCCGTCTCCAGCATACCCAAAGTGAGAACCAATCCCATCATCCCTAAAATAATTTCCACCAACACCAACAACTGCGTTGTATGTCCCGCTTAAAACAGACAAAACACCATCAATATAAGCACCAGAACCACCCCCACCAGACGAGTTCCAGGTATAGTTATTTGAATAGTACCCACCCCAAGAAGCAGCACCACCTCCAGCACCAACCAAAATTACCCTTATTTTGCAATTACATTTTATTTTTACTTGGTATGTTCCTGGTGTTGAAGACTCAAAAATAACCTCTCCAGGATGGTATCCCCAAACAAGCTGATTCCCGTCATAGACACGAGCAATCTTTTTATCTTTAGAAAAGATATCTATTATGTTGTCGTTGTCTATTTTTAAGCTCATTGTTGTTCCTTAACAAAATAATATGTTCCAGTTTGTGGGTTTTGAGGAAGACTATTTACAGTTTGGAACTTGTTAGAAATATAAGAAATCATTTCACTGTTTAAAACATACAAATCTTCACTGTCCATAATCTTTTTCCAGTGGGTTGTGTTTGTGGTAACATTTCCTTGATTATTATCTGTCAAAGAAGCAAACAATTTAAAGTTTACGCCACTAATTGTCTTAACAAATCCACCCTTATAATATGTTGTGTCTGCATCCCATTCAGGAACACCCTCTTGCAACATATAACATTGTTGATAGCTAATTGCGTGTTGGATACCTTGGAACTCTTCTAAAGGTGGAAGTTTTTCTCCAGAGTATGCCGCACTATCCCAACCTTGTTCAAAAGCCGGTAAGCTCTGTAATGTCGCTACACTTGTTGATGTCTGTGGATTACCCGCTTGCAAAGAGCCAAACACACCATTATTTGTGGCTTGTCCTGCAAACAACTTTTGATGTACTCTAGTTAAACGTGCCATAATTATCTCCTTACAAAATTATATTATAAATCTCTTACCCTGTCAAACGTCAGCATCTCACCATCTGTATCAACACGGTCTTCATAATCTTTAAACCCAGTCTTAAACAGATGTGTCTGGTCAGTGTATGTAACAAACCCGAACAAGTCTTCTTCACTTACAAACACAGGGCTGTTTAATTGAACCCCCAATGGCTTCGGCAAGCAACCCTTTTGAATAGCAGCATATGCTAAATCTTGTAGTGTGTCTCTGATGTAATATGTCATACTCATAGTGTGATGCCCATTAGCATCAATATCATCGACAGCACGTATATCAGACCCGAATGTTTCTCTGAGTGCCGAGTCAATACCATAATCCGTACCAGAACCAGTATTGACAATGGCTTTTAACTTTAACAACTTTCTAAAGTCATCGTCACTTAATGTTGACGGTTGAGAACTTGCGTTTGTATAGTATCTGTCTACATCAATGTATTTACCTATAATATCCAACTGTTTGCCAACTGCAGTATCGATAGAAAACCCATCTCTAACAGCAAATATCAAATCTATTGGGAACCACTTTGTGCAAGCCTTTATTGTGGCTTTGGCTCTTGGCTTATTATGATATTGCAAGATAAGTAGGTTTGTAAGATAATCTGCATAATTGAAGTCAGCCATTTATATCTCCTATAACACCGTTATATCAGATGCACTTATCGAAAGAACCAGCTTTTGTGCGACAGCAGGAGCTACATATTCAACCCAATTCGCTCCATTGTCCGATGAAATCAACACACCAAGTGCATACCCGCTTTCTCCAAGCTCATCAATGGCTCTTTGTGCTATCGTGGTTAAAGAAGCTGTTTCGGCACCATCACCAATTCTGAACGAAACATACTCTGCTATCTTTTGTGCGATGGCCGCCTTATCAAAAGATGCAGAAGCAACTTTCTTTTGAATGTTGAACTTCATTCTTAATGATTTGGTTGTTGGCTCATCCCACTTTGAAACAAATGTTAAACCACTCGGTGTAACAATGTTATATGTAATATCCCCACGCATATCACAACCATAACTCTTTTTACGATAGATTAAATCACCAATATCAGCAGAAGAACCACCCTCAACAACCAACCACATACAGTGTGGTGGTGTTCCGTTGTCGTCTTCTTCGCTTGTTACGTTCTCATATAGTGCTGCATCAGTTACACCATCTAATTGTAAAACAGAAGCTAACAACCCATTTAAATACTCACTAGAACCGATAGAAACCGACTGTCTACGTCTGACTTTTAATTCTGCATCAGTTTCCTCATTTTCTCCCGGAGTGCTGTCTGTTGGGTTATTTACAGAGATTACACCCAAGACAACCGTAACGGGGGTTGTAATTGTCCCAATTGTTGTTTCAACCGCACCCAATTCTTTGGCTCTAAACAAAACACTATTTGTACCAGCAGTTAATGTTTGTGTATTAACCAAGACAAACTGATTACCAGCATTGTCTTGAATTGTATATCCAGTGGCTAATGGGTCGTTGTAATTATCATCAACACCCTGAAGTGTCACGGTTCTGTCTGTTACAATGGTAATGTCAACAGTTGTAAAATTACCACCCTTTCTGAAGATGTTGTTAATAGCACAACGTTCATCCAACAAACGACCACTCGCTTGGTCTGGGTCAAAAGATTGGTATAACTGCATTAACAATTCACGAACATCTGTTTGTCCTTGGGCAATGATGTTTAACAACTGCCCATCTGGTGAGTTTTGGTCAAGGTTAATATCTGCCCCATAGATGTTCTTAAAAGAACTTTCTAGGTCGGCAACGATTTCGTTATTTGTGGCAATTTGTAAGCCATCTGAATCAAATTTATCTGTCATATTTTCACCTCAATAGTTTCACCATAAATTGTTTTTACTTTAATGTCACACAAATATGTTCTGTTTTCAATGGTACTGTCAAAATAAACAAGCTCTGCAACATCTGGCTCTGAAATAACAATTTGTTTTATAGCCTTATCTATTTGTTCTTTTTTGTTTTTAGAACCAAGATAATTCTTCCAGTCTATACCAGCTGTCGTGTCAAAGAAGCAATCACCATACCAAGAAAGTATTTTACTCTTTAAGTCATAAGAAACAGCTATTGAGTTGTCAGCATAGTTTCCTAATCCCAACCCAAAGTTCCAATCCCAATTTCCATCTAACGTTCTAAATTTCATTATGCTATACTCGTTATAATTCCATTTACCACAGTGACAGTTTTGTTATCTACCGTTACAAAAGAACCACTTGCTGCGGTGGTTGCATTTAGTGTTGGTGCGGTTAAAGCACCCGTGGCTGTAACAGAACCATCTAGTTTAATTTGTTGATTCTTAACCTCTATTGTTTCTCCAATTACTATACTCGAATTATCAGAATAATGCAAATCAATGCCATCTTTTATGTTTTGTATGGCTTTTGGAAGAGCGTGCATACCAACGATAGCGATTGCATCTGAAATGTCGTGTTTTCTTGGGAAATCTGATGGCTGTGTAGCTCCGGTAGCCCACCAACGGTCAATCATATAATCGCTAAAAAGAAGCAAACATTGGTCTCCTGTGTTAATGCTGTGTGCTATATATGTTTGACTTCCACCAAAAACGACAACCGGAACCTTTTCAAGAATTGGATAATCTACCAACGCTTCTTTGGAAATAACAAAAGGGTCTTTGTTTTTGTGCAAAATCTTAATTGTTGCTGTTTGTTCTTGCTTGTTATATGAAACAATTTCCCCAATCTTAACACAATTTAGTGTCTGAGAAAAATTAGCAAACCATGCTCTTAACACCTCATAAAGAGATTTATTTGTATTGGGAGATGACATTGAACCCTCCATAAATTTGTGTTCCAACCTGCATATCAAGTCTTGTGGTTAATCTACCACCACCAGCATCGTTTATCTCTCCTTGATGTGTTATACCAAACACCTTGTATTGACCGTTAAACTCTGGTGCAACAGAAGATTTTATTTCTATTATCTGTCCAACAACAATTCTTGGTTCGAATATAACATTTACAGATAAAACACCGTTTTGTCTTTCTGGAGCACCAAGCAAGCCAGTTTCAAAATCAATTTTTGGGACATATCCCTCAACGGCCTCTTGCTGACCAAGAACATACACTTTCATTAAATCAACGAAAACATCTTTACCTGTATATGTGCTTAAAATACGAAAGGCATTATCTGCAATACTAACCGGTCTTATAAATGTATAATCCGGTATTGAAGCCTTACCAGTTGTATAATATGGGCAAGTCCTCATTGCCGCTTCATATATGTCAGTAAGTGTTTGACCCTCTTTTAGAGTGACATTCATTGCCGCATATTGCTCACCGAGGTTGGTGTTTGCTTGAATGTGTGTAACGGCGTTTACACCATTTTTCTTTGTGTAACAAGACCAAACAAAACCAGCAAAAACAACAGACATGCCAGAATCTTCATATCCAGCTTCTAATACACAAATTAAGAAGTTGTTTGCTTCGTTAGCCCCATTCTTAAAAACATCTCTAAACAAAGCCCTTCTGTTGCTATCATTTAGGTTATATATATCTATATCAAGTTGCTGTCTTTGTGCATATATGCCCCTTGTTACATTAAAACTTATCCCTATCGGATTAGTAATAATTATTGCTTTATCTATGGGGTTCCCCTTGGCATCTTGTAGACCGACGGTTAAACGATAGATTCTGTTTTTCTTAGCCATCTAAAGCCCCTGTAACTTCTTTTAGTTCATCTCTGTTAAGAACACAAAACTGTGCCGTTCCATCAGCAAAGTCTGTTATTTGGAACGGGTCTTCTCCACTTTCCGTTAATATAGCAACGCCAAAATTTATAATGTTATGGAATTTATCTAATATATTACCAGAACGACAAACCTTAATCCCATCAACCTTCATATTGTCACAAACAACATTTAATATCCAAGATTTTTGTGTTGGCAAAAATCTTAATGAAAATTTTATTTCTTCACCTTCTTCTGTATAAAAATAAAAGGTTTGAAATGGATTTTCTGTAATAGAAGATATAATTCTCATTAAAACCTCACTTCTTTAGCATCAATTCCCATTAACTCTAGTGCTTTCTTTTCTCCATCTTCCCAAGCAGAAAGAGTGACGTTTTCTTCATCTGATTTTTGTATACCAAGTCTATCAGAAAAAGACTTAGCATCAAAAGCAGAATACTTTGTTGTTGTAGTCCTAAACTCTTTAAGAGTTATTGAGATGTTTGTTTTATCAACACTACTACCTTGTTCGAGAGTAACATCTTGTATTACATACCCAGTATATTTGTCTGGGTTTCCAATATCTTTTACACCACCGATGTTTCCCCACGCTGTCTTGACGTTTATTGGTTTTCTACTGTCCCTTAAAGAACGAAGATATTTGTATATGTCCTGTTGTTTTGTTGGGTAAAGGCTCTGTGTTTTTCCGTTTTCATCTACGTATTCGAATGATGTTGCCTTTAACAACCTAGATGAAACATTATCCAAGCTATCCACAACGTTAGCAACCTTTAATGCCTTGTCTTGTATTTTTGACATCGTTCTGGAAACGGAAGGTAAAAACGAAACGACAGGGGTCAGTTTTTGAGCAACAGCACCACTTATACTGTTATCTTCATTTTTCTTATACCAAGAAAGCTCACCTACCTCACCCTTTATCGTATAAACAACAGGTTTTATGCCTATTTGGTCTTGGTATGTTGTATTGTTCTCAACAAAATAATCTGTTATTTCGTTAGACATATACATTGTTTCTGTGCCGACAATATCTAGTCTTAGATTGGTAATAGTATTATCTTCTGGTTCAAAAAAGTATTCTGTTAATTGATTTTTAACCTTGTTAAATTGGTTTTTTATGTTGCCAAGAGAAATATCAGAAATAGACATAATTACTCCTTATCTAAATGATGCCGCACTAGCACTCATAAAGTCATTGTTAAAAGCATTTATTTGTGGAAGGTTCAATAATCCACCCACTGTGCTTATTGCTTCATTTTTAGAATAGCCATTAAATACAGGTGAAAGGTTAAACACCCCACTTGATGTACTTGTTGTTGGAATAAAGTTTGCTGGGTTTGTAGCATATTCCATTGCTCCCTCTGTTACAGAACCATCATTCCCACTCTTGAGCCAATCTGGAAGTGCATTGTAAATCTCTTTTAATCCAATAACAACCTTTGCTATTGCATCGCCAATATAAAACGCTACACCCTTTAATGCCCCCCATATAAATCCAGCCGCATATGAAATGCCCTGTGTTATAAAATTTAAAACAGTCAATATAGAACTTACGCCATCAAATATCGCTGTCACAAACTTAATTATTGGGGTTAACAGCGGAGAAAAGAAAGCCGCTATTTTTGCAAACAACCCTTTTACAGAATCCCAAAGACCCTTTAAAGCAACATATGCAGCAGAGTTTTCTGCATCTTCTTGACCTGTTAATTCTGCATACCTACCGAACAGACTTCCCTTTTGAAGCCCCATAATCATTCTGTATGTATCTACATTTCCACCACCAAGTGCGGCCAAACGATTTATAGCAACAGATACGTCAACACCCTTTAATGCTTCTCCAATGTCCCTTATAACACGATATGCATCCTTCCCATAAGGAGAAACACCAAGCATCGTGAAAGCAGAAACATCTCCACCGCCATAACGAATGTCTATCATCTTCTGTTGTAATCCAGCAACAAAAGAACGAACATCTTGTCTTCCCAAAGAAAATCCACTCCTGGCCATTCTTTGTTCCAAGTCTTTTAATTTTGCTGTATCTAGCCCCGTTTGGTATCTATATGCTTCTCTCTTTGCAGATTCTTCCCAGGCTGCCTTAAATTGTTTTACAGCCACCAAAATAGCATCTGTTATGCTACCGATTCTACCTATTCCAGGGATTAAAGCAGAAACAAGGCCACCTAATAGGCCACCCTTACCAGAAGACCCACCACGTCTGCGTTCTTCTGAAGCCCACATTCTCCCTTCTCTAAACTCACGAAGTTTTTGGGAACGCTCTCTTACATCTGTTCTTGAAATAATTTCTTTCCATTGTGCAATCTTTTTGAGAAAGTTTGCATATGCTTCTGCGTTCTTTATTTCTTCTCTTTCTAGCTTAATACCAAATAGTTTGTTTTGAGCCTCACCCTTGGCAGCAGAATTGTTTATTTTAGAAACAACGGAGCTGAAATTTTTTGCCGATTCTGATAATTTGTTTAATAAAGATACACATTGATTTATTTGAGACTTTAAGGAACCAATCTCAGAAGTAAATTCTTTTAAACCATCTTTGTTTACATTAAACTTAATCTCTGCAAACAATTCACCTATTTTCTGGGGCATTTAAAATCCTTTGTGTCTCTTTATATTCTGCCTCAAACTTTTCGTATCCTAGAACATCCATAACGCTTGTTACAGAAGCCTCGGCAACCTTTTCTGGGTCACCTCCATAATACCCAAGTTTTGCAACACGAACACAAACAAATCGTAGTTCGTCTTCTATTCGTGTTTCAGGCTCTCTCCTACATTCGGAATCTCTAATTGGATTCCTAACTGTGAAAGGAGAGGTTTGAAAAAAGGGTAGATATTCACCTTTAAACAAGCAAAGAATACTTCATATAAGTCACCCCTTGCATCTTCCTTTTCGAAAACCTCTTCTGTTATCTTAATGTCGTTGTATGTTGACTTTTTCAAACAAGCAAACATACACTTAAATATTTCTTCAGAAGAATCTAAGGCTAAAAACAGAGAAACAATATCTTTTTCAAATACTTCTTCTATTTTAATGTTGTTTTTCAACAAAGCCTTTTGTATTTCCGACTTAAGCTTAAAAGCATCAAACAAAGAACAAGGGTTGATTACAACCTTTGCCCCATTTTCTTTTGTTTGAAATTCCATATCTACCCTTCCTTTCTTTTTTACTTATTAACCAATCGTACGGTCAACAATGGCTTGCATTGTATAAACTGTAACAGCTTGGTCTGTTGCACCATTCACGTTGCTTGTCGCATCGTAAGGGGGGCGTGTAAAGTGAATAGCCTTTAGATAACGAGTATCATATACGACATTCCCTTGTCCATCACCCAAACGTTTGCTAAAGCTACCGTTGCCCAAGATAAACAACGCACTGTCAATTTCGTATGTCTTGTAGTAGTTCAAGATGAACTTGTCGTCACCCGAGCCTTTTAACAAACGAAGTGTAATTGTGCATTTCTTACCTTGTTCGTCTTTGGCAATAATCATATTGCCGTTTTTACCAACAACCGATGAAGCAATGTTGTTATCGGCTGTTACGGTGATAATGTCCCCGTCAGCAAGGTCAGTAATAGTACGTCCCCAAACGGTAAAAGTATCATCACCAGTAAGTCTGTAAGTTTCACTCATTTTATTCCTCCACTATGATTAAAACGTCGGCTTCATGGATAGCACCAGCACGCTTGCAAGCACCCTGGATAACAGGAGCAATACGTTGTTCACGTTCGCTTTGAGCTTGTTCTGCGATTGGCATACTATAAATGTACCAACCTTGTTGAGCAATGTTTTCACGGAATGTTTCCGGGTCACCGAATGTTTGAGCGTTGTTCCACTTACCGGGAGCCAACACACCATTACGGACAAACTGGATAAACACCTGAGCCAAAGCATCTTTCAACACAGACACACCAGTTTCTGTTTGAGGAATCTTTGTTCCGGTTGTTTTTAAAACATTATACACAGCAACTTGAGCGTTAAACTTCAAAGCCATGTTTTCATAAATAGTATCAAAGTATCCGTTACCACCAGTAGACAAAACACCAGAATCTCCTTCATAGGACACATACAAATCACAACCAGCAATCTTAGCAGCGGCATAGTCTGTTTGTGTAATTCCTTCGTCTGGCAACACGTTAACAAGTGTTTTTAAGTTCATTGTTTGGCTTGTAGCAGAACCACTAAAGTTCACAGAGAAAGCACGCCCAGCATAAGCGGCCGCCATCAAACAAGCATCTGCTAGACCATTTGTATAAACAAGGCAACGTGTTTGTTTTTGACCAGCAGATTTAATATCTGTGGCAACACCTTGAATATCAGCAATCGAACAGAAAGCGTGAACCCAAATCATATCGTTTGAGTTAATATAGGCACTTGTCGCTTTTGCTTCATCATCTTCAACCATTAAGTTGTCAATAATTCCAGTAAAACGAACACTTTCTTTAACACGAGCAATTGCCGCAGAAAGCTTTTCTCCAGAGCTGTTTGAACCGTTAATAGTTGTTCCACCAGATACATTCAAATATTGAGAAGCACTAATATCGGTACCACCTGTTCCACTTGAAAGAACAACAGCAGAATCAGCACCAACCTTTTTAGCAGAAAACTTAATTTTCCCAGAAGAAACACTGACCCAACAAGCCTTTGTTGCATTTGAAATAACCTTAGCAATGTCGTTAACATTCGATACACTCGAAAAGTTTAAGTTTGCCAAAGATACAGACTTGCCATCAACAGAAATATTCAAAGAACCATCTGTTACAGACTTAAAAGAACTGACAGCAGAAGTTAAATCTGTTGTTTCGAACGTTTCAGCGGTTGCCGAAACAGCACTTTGCATCGGGATAACAACCAAGTAACCTCGACCAGAGTTCAAATTTGAATTTTGGGCAAACACATTGTTAGCCATTTTAGCGGTTAAAGAATCTGTACCATAAGCATTTACAATATCAGATGGGTCAATCGCAATCATAAACGGGTCAGAATTGTTTGGTGTTTCTGTCGTGAACAAGGCAACCTCGTTTACATTCTTGGCTGTCTTAGAACGCTCTAAACCCTGAACAGTAACCCGAATAATATTTGAGATAGATAATTCACTCATATTTTATTCTCCTTTTTATATTAACATAATAAACCATTTTTATGAACTTTGCAAATCGGTTTCAGGGTCGTTCTGCAAATTGTTCATCTCTATGACATCAACACCCTTCTCCTCAACAAAGAGCTTGGCATTAAAACTATCATAATAGTTAGTAGATTTTATCTTTTCCTCTGTAACCATTGCAGGGATTCTAATAGAAAATCTATTTATATCAGAACCACCGGCAAGGCCAGACAAATTGATAAAACTTTCGGACAACTCAAATATCCTAAAATGATACTTGTTCTGTATCTCCTTAGAATAGAATGAGTTTAGGGCCATCAAGATTTCCTCTCTCCGAACCCTTGCCTCGTTTGAGCGGCTCATTATATCAACTTGAACGGTAGCCCGCCCATATACAACCTGTCGCTCTTTATCTGTTGAATGGATATATTCGCTTTTAGACGAAATGGGCTTAAAAGAAACAGCCCCCACAACAACAAACAAATCTTGTGAATTAGGAGGAATCTTCCTATTCTGTGCTTGAATCCAAATATGTTGTTGGTCAAGCTCCATTTCCTTACGGATAATGTCAACAAAGTGTTCCTCAACCTGCATTCTGCCAATCCTTTATACAATGGTATTCAATGTGACCATAATCGGAGTAATCCTTTACAGCCATAATCTTATAAGTACTTCCATTATACTCAACTCTGTCGTTGGTTGCAAGTTTCACATTTTCCTTTGTGTGAAACCAATACCAACTCCAAGACCACTGACCTTCTTCCTTTAATCTGATTTGTTCTGGGTCTAATGGTTGAATAACCCCGTCAAAATTAAAGTATGATTCTTGGTCTGTCACATTTCCATACCCATCTACAACCTGTGTAATAACCTTTGCTTGTGAGCCCTGAGACCACATATTGATACCCAGCTGAGGTCTTGGTAATCTGCTTTTTAATGTCATTCTAATTGGACTAAAACCCATTCTAACCTCCTACAATTTCGTAACTATACGATTTCTTTAGTTTGCCAGTATCGATAAGAGGAGTATCCTTACCCTTCATAGCTATTGTATATTGAGCGTTGTCTTCCCAAGTAAAGAACCCCCTAGATTCAAATGAATCGTTTATGGCTTTTAAACTTTCTTCTCCCATCTCATTTAGTGCTGATTTAGCACTTTCCTTTGTAATTTCTTTTAATTGTTTTCTTCCAGATTCAACAATGTCATTAGAACAAACCTCTAATGGCATATATAAGTTAGAACGAGCGGGCACAAGATTACCTGTATCTGTAATAAACCCAAATTCGTTATTAAATGCCTTCGTGGCTTCTTCTGGTTGACCAAATATACCAACTCTCAATGTTTTAGAAAGTTCTTTGCAGGCTTCTAAAACATCCTTTAATCCATTGTCGTTATATTTAATTTCTGAAGTTACGGTAAAGACCATCCTGCCACCACTCCAACATTTCCAACAAGCTTCGGATAGACAAGGCTTAAATACTTCTTGCCAAATCCATTTGTCATATACAAACTTAACGCTGGGTTGTTTGCAATGGAATCAGGGATATAATATGTCTCCGCAACACTTCCCACCTTAACAGATGTCGCTGGGAAATTAACTTGACCAAATGCCCCACCTGCAGCGACCGATAAGTCGTACGCCAAGTAAAATGCAGCGAGATATAAAAATATCAACTTCCCAGTGTCATCTTTTCCTAACAAGTCGATGTTATAACAAGCATCGGCTTCTTTGAAAGCCCTTTCGATGTCGCAATCTAAAACATAATCTTCTGCAGAAGCCCCATTTGGCTTTGGTTTAGCAAAAGGTCCTTTTTGAGTAAAATAAGGGAAGTTACGAGGAAACTGACATTTGAAATCCTCAACGGTAACCAAGTCTAACATTTCTGACATAACTTCCCTCCTATTACTTATTTGGACTTTTTAGATTTACGAGAAATCTTTTCAACTTTCTCTTCCTTTGGTTCTTCAGCAGGAGCTTCTTCAACAGGAGCTTCTTCTTTAACCGCAGGGATTACTGTCACCTCTACATCATCCAAAGAGATAATTTCTCCAGGATAACCTTTAACCAAGGCTTCAGCAACTTTTACATCTTGAATGTCGGCGGCTTTGCCGGGGGCAAGACAGCCCCCATTAAAGTAGAACATTCTTTGAGATTCGTTTTTAATTCTCATAGTAAAGTCCTCCTAGATTAGCCGGATTGGTCATCCAAGTACAACAATTCTTGAGGACGTAAGGATAATACGCCAGAATGTTGACCATAACCAACGTTACGGAATGTAAATCCTTCAATGCTGTTCGCAACAGTCACTGTGTAATCCACAGGGATTTCGAAGCGAGCCACATCTTCGTCATAACGACCCAACACATAACGGTTGTAGGTCAATAATCCACCAGACAAAGTGGCTTTAGCATAAGCCAAAGGACGAATCTTGAATTCTTTTCCAGTAATGCCAGAAACAGCTTTTTCAAGGATTTCTTTACGAGACAACATTGGGAAGTCACCAGTGAAGGTAGCCAAACCATTGTAATCGTTTTGAGGAACCCACATAAAGTCTGGGTAAGCTGTGTAGTTAGCATTTGCTTGGTAAGCATCCAAAATCTTAGCAGCAAACGTATTTAATTGAGCTGTTGTCATAGAAGACAATGGAGCAGTAATTAAAGAAGTGTTCACTGTAACATCTGTTTGGTTCAAAGCACCTTTTAACACACCGTCTGTAGAACCCAAGAAAGCGACTTTTTGAATACCCAAGTCCCAGTTCTTTTTACGGGATTTTTCTTTAGCAGCAACGATGTCCCACACACCTGTACGAGAAGCTTCGGCAATTTCAGGTAATGACCAAGCTAATTCTTTAGCCCAAGTCTTCACAGGAATTGTCAAAGCATCGACAGCAGCGTCTGTGCTGGACAAACGAGTGCCATTACCTTGGTCAATGTAACCTTTATCAAAGTCACCACCCGTAATGAAAGAACGGAAAGCTGTGATGTTATGAGCCCAAGCTGTACCTTCTCCAACACGGACAGGCATATATTCAGCCACAGGGATTTCGTAGAATTTTTGTTCAGCAACGGTTTTGATAACAGCTGTCAAAGTGGTCACATCAATTTCATAACCGGTTTGTTGAGCAGCGTTAGTCAACATTTCAGCGTGTGCTAATTCTTTGTCTGTTAAGACGGAGGCGGCTTCTACACGTTCACCTTTTGAATTTAAAATCAAACTCATTTTTTTTCTCCTTATTAAGAGTTAGCGGTTAAAACAACTGGAGCACCGATGATAACACGGACTAATTCGCCAGCGTTAGCAGCTTTTTCCAGAGTATACCCAACAACAGATTTGCTAGCACCAGCAGCAGCAATTTGAACGTTAGTTAAGTCAGCAACGTTCACAGCAGCACCAGCGTTCACAGCAGCGTCAGCTTCCATATACATCACATCGCCAGCACCACAGAATTCAACTGCTTCTCCAGCTTTGAAGGAAGGCTTTTTAGCTGTCCATTTAACAAATCCCATTACCATATCGCCAACAGCGGCTTTTTTAATATGGGGCAACTTTGTTGAAGTTGTCACAATCATAAT
The DNA here is from genome assembly GCA_018065645.1 of Candidatus Scybalousia scybalohippi. GTDB lineage: Bacteria > Bacteroidota > Bacteroidia > Bacteroidales > P3 > Scybalousia_A > Scybalousia_A scybalohippi. Next base: position 10,030 of record JAGHSX010000132.1, on the reverse strand, counting down.
TGGGTCACCGGGTAACAACGCATCAGATTGCGTAGAATCCACGACACCCGCATATGAATTTAAGTTTGCTTGTAAACACAAACGACCTTTAATTTCGCTTGTAGGAGCAAACTGGTTCATAGTATAAGACATTTTGGTTTCCATTTTATTCTCCTTTTTTTATTTTTTACCATAACGGTCTTTGCCTAGTTGTAAGCCAGTAGCCATAGTGGAAACTTTGTTACCACATACAGCCATTTTTGCGTTCTTGAGAGCTTCAAAGAATCCTTTTGAGTTTTCTTTAGGTTCTTCTGCTTTTTCTTCCTTCGCAGGTTCTTCAGCAGCGTTGTCCTTTTCTTCCTCTTTAGGTTCTTCAGCAGGTTTTTCTTCTGCTTCGTTCTCTTTCCCGCATTCATTATCGGCTGGCTTATCTTCGTCAGCAGCTTCGTTTTCTTTGGGTTCTTCTTCCTTTTTGGGTTCTTCTGCTTCGTTTTCCTTGGCAGGTTCTTCCTTCTTAGGTTCTTCCCCACAAGAGTTCTTCAGTTGCTCGGCTAGACCGATAATGGAATTCACCTTTTCTGATAAAGCCATTTCTGATTCGTCTTTAGCAGCAATGCCACCCAATTCACGAACCAAACAACGCTTATTCTCATCTAAGGCATTTTGCTTCTCTTTAATGGCATTTTCTTCCATAACTTTCTTGACCGAAGCTTCAATCATTCCGGGAAGAGAGTTTTGGATAGTGCTCATCAAAGATTCCATTTCTTCTTTGGAAAGCATCTTTTTCTCCTTTGAGTTTTTAAGTTGTTCAAGTTCCTGTTTTTTGACTTCGTTAAAGTGTTTAAACTCTTCTGGTGTCATAATCACAGACTCCTCATACCGAGGATTACTCACAATGGCAAGGTGTCCATATGTCCCATTCTTGATTTCCTTTTGGTAATCAATGTCGTGGTAAGACCCTCCACCACTATACTCGGTTGGGAGATATGCGTTTGACACAGCCCAACCATTTTTGATAGCCTCTTGGGCTTTATCACTTACAGCGATAAACTTAACCCACCAAGACCCATCAAGCTCATTATAGAAGCTCTCAGAAACATAACCATCAGCTTGTTCCTTTAAGTTCTCTAAATCTATCTTATCAACGTGACTAACAAATACAGGCTTGCCCTCAAAAGAACGGTTCATCTTTTTAAGAGCATCATTTGTTACCAAATAAAGTCTGTCTTGACCATTTTCAAAATAGTGGACAAGCCCTTCAGTAATGTGTCGGGCATAGTACACTTTCGGTAATTGTTTTTCGTTTTCTAACATCCACAAATCCTATTGTATATATTTTATATTATACCACTTTTTACCCATTGTCAAATCAGTGTCCTGCTTCAACATAACGTTTCGTTCTGTGACCCTTGTATGGGAAAGATTCTTCAGGCAAAGGTTTTTTCTCACGGTCAGGTGTTGTGAACTTGTTAGAAGTCACATCAACTTCCTTTACTTTGCCCTGTTCGTTGGCTTCGTTTCCCTTCTTCGCCTTGTTTGGAAAGTTCATACCATTTCCCTGAACGGCATTTGGGTCTTCGCCCGGTTCTGTGGCTCCACCAAAGAACTTACTGAACAAACCACCCTTCTTTCCTTTTTTATCGCTTTTTTCCATACCGATTTTTGAATATCCACTTTGGCTCATAGCCTGAATATCCTCTTCTGCATATGTAAATGGCAACAAGGCTTCATTGTTACATCCGACCATAAAGTCACCCACGCTCACCAAACCGTTTGAATATGCTTGAATTAAACGGTTAAATTGGCTGTTTTTCATATTCTCTTCTTGTTCAGCCGAGAGAATACGAAGTGTATTGAACTTGATGGACATATCTTCTGGAACAAACCCAAACAAATATTGACAACAAATCTTTAAGACATCGACCACCAAGTATTTCACCTTACTACGAACTTCTGATTCAATCATTGAGTTGTAGTTTTCAATATCGTCTTCACCAGAGTTAAAACCAGCCGCACTCACACCAAACAACTTTGTCATTGGCATTTTAAGGTCAGAAGCCACCCCCTGACGAATTTGTGTCAAAATATCACTTAAACCAGCGAAAGACAGTTGTTTCTGTTCATATTTGTCGTTGGTATCCAAAATAAGTGCATTTAAATACGATTTAAGGCTGTTAGAAACCTGAACACGTCTTTCGGCTACTCTCGTACCTTTATCTGTCAACATCGCTGTATTAAAGCCATTTAATTGATAAACGTCAATTTTGGCTTCATCTAATAATTCAAAGATTAAATCTTGGTTCTTTAAATAGGCGTTGATAGAACGAATAACACGTTCTAGTTCACTCATACCCCACCCACGAAGACGAGGACGAATAAATGAAGGAGCTTCTTTACCACAAACAGGCAAAACACGACTTCTGTGTAATCTTACCCCATAATAGTTGTACATTTTCTTTTCGTCTTGTACTTCCCAGGGATTCCAGAAGTTTGTTTGGTCTTTGTAGAGTTCCCACATATCAGCAGCCTTAAACTCCAACGGAGAGCCTTTTTTAACTTTAGAAATATCAAATTGTTTGGCTGGGTTTTGTTCTACCATAATAACAAGCCCACCGCCACCAAACAAACGAGCCCACACAACAGATTTCTTTAATTCCTCAATAATGCGATTTTCTTCAACAAAGCGTTGCAATTCAATCTTTTGGCTATCTTCTAATTCATTTGTTACAATTTTAAACCCAGAACGGAAAGCATCATCTACCGGTTGTTCTACAAGAGTTTGAACCAAACCATACTCGGCGTATGCTTCTGCCAACACAGAACGATAGTTACTTACTAAGTTCCACCGAGTATTTAAGAAAACAGTGTCTAAACGTGAGTTTTGTGGAGCAAATGGATTACCGCCCAACCCCCAACCTTGAACATTACCAGCAAAATCTACTAAACTATTTTGTTTTTCATCTTTACTATTATTTTTTGTTTTTGCCATTTTTTACCTCAAATAAAGATAGAACTTAAGCCAGTTGCACCAAAAGCTATGTCTATCGCATCATTCATCGGGTCAATTTGGTCATCGTGCTTATGCGATAAATCAGCCTTGAAGGCAGCCGCCTCCGCTAATATACTACTACTTATATCATACTTTTCATCAAAAGGCAAATAGACCCATCCATTCGCAATATATGGGATGGCGGTCATAGCTCGAGAGAACTTGTCCATAGATACCCACATACCCTTCTCATCTTTGTGTCTATTACGTTCTATTGGAATAACAGGAATTGGGTCTGTTTTCTTAATTTCTTGGATTACACCGATACCAGAAGACTTATCTTCAATGTAGAACCCATAAGGGGTGCAACCATTTATACCGCCAGCCCACTTCTGCCAGAAAAGCTTAATCTGTTCTTTAAGCTCCATTGCATCAAACTTTCCTCTTACCATATCAATTAGGTGGAGTTTGTTGTCATAAGTCTTAGCCCAATACTGCATAACGGTAAAGTCATTGCCTTCACCCTTCTTTTGAGCTGTATCAGCTGCAATAAACGATAATTGGTAATCAAAGTGTTCATTTGGATTATAGAACTTAAACCACTCTGTTTTATAAACTGAACCCCCAATGACAATCGGCTCCTGCTGATATTGCCCATAAAACACGAAAGGTGAGAGTTTTTTGAGCTTAAGCAAGTCCTTAGCCGAGAACTTTTCTTCCCACAGGGCAATTCCTGTGTCTTCATCGAGGGCTGGGAGCTTAACCAAGTCCCAATCTTCTTTCTCGTTGTCCAAGATATAACCAGCCAAGTCCTCTATAGCCAATCTCTGCATAATACAGATAATTGGGCTTTTTGCTTGGTTATTAGCACGAGATTTAAGTGTATTTAGGTAATAATCTACGGTATTTTGTAATTCTGCTTGTGATTTAACGTTACTCGCCTTAACTGGGTCGTCTATTAAACATACGCCCCCAAAAGAATCACCAGATATACCGAAACCGAACCCAGTCAAAGCACCACCCAATGGAGCAGCACGAAACCCACCACCTTGCTCTGTTGCCCAATAATCAGCACCAGTTTTTGCTTTATTTAGCTTAATTCCAGTAAAAGACTTAAATGCCGGGCTTTCAATAATTTCCCGAATGTCTTTAGAAAAATTGCTTACCAAATCTTCAGAATAAGATGTATAAATACAGTTTGACTGTGGATTGAGCATATAGCACCAAGCACACAAATACTTCATCATAGCAGATTTTCCGAAACGTGGTGGAATATTTATCATTAAATTGCGTTTAGCATTACGACCAAAGGCAATATCTTCCACTTTTCTAATAATCATTAGGTGAAAAGGCTTAAATATAAACTCTTGGTGGTACATATACCAATGAAAGAAGCGAATAAACTGTTCAAAGCTAGACCCAAGTATTTGATGGGCGACACCAGGATTGGCTTCAAACTGTTTAATTACCTCTTCGTTTATCATTTAACTTCCTGATATTCCACTTCCAAAGGCTTGTTTCCACGCAATAAATCGTTTAATTCACGTAATTTGTCTTGTGAAATCTCTAAATTGTGGGTTACAGAGGTTTCAACCTTAGTTTTATTACCATAAAGTGTAGGAAACAGCTTTTCTACCAGCCATTTTATGTTATTTGTCACAGAAGTATAGGTAGAAGTGTCAATTTTGTTGTGTTCCAACTGCATACTGAGTTTTTCCAACCTAGCCACTTGGCTTTCTGCATATACTTCACGAGCCTCATCCAGTTCTTTTTGTAAATGCGGGCTTGTTTTAGCCATTTTGAAGAACTCATCAGGCAAAATACGCTTATTTATACAGGCTTGATAGGGTGAAATACCGGTTTTAATCTCTTTTATAACACGAAGGAACGCTTTTTCGGTCACTTCCTCTGTTTTGAACGATATTGGGTCGCCTGCTTCATCATATCTACGTGGATTACCCTCGGCATCAACCTCATCTACCATTCTGTGTTTGATTTCCTTAGCCTCTTCTTCTTTTTTTTCTGCTTCTTTTACTGTCATAGTGCCACTTGGATTTTCAAAAGTTGGAACTCCGGCGGGAACTTCTGGCTCTGGATGTAAGAACTTATTCTGTGCAATAGCATTTATCCCATATTTTTTAATTCTAGCCAACCTAGAACGTTCTTTCCAGCTTAAAGAGTGGTTACCACCATTTAATCTTGCTTTTTCTTCTAATCTTTCCATTTCGGCTTGGGTGACTTCGTTTTGAACCACCTTTGTGCCAACATTTTTAATTTCTATCCTCATCTAAATGCCTTTCGTGATTACAGAATACCAAAAAATACTTGTAATGTCAAATAGGCATAGTTGAGGAATATACTCTATAGCCGACTATGAGCATCCCAAAGTACAATCTATACACAGTATTGCCCAACGGTTTCTATCAGCTGACACTTATCGTATGCCTTGGTACTCCTACCTTACGCCTAATGCTAATTGAGCAGAAGCTGTTTGTTCGTGGTGCCTGTTACACCACTCTGTGCCATTCCTCATAAGCACAACCGTTTTTCTTGTTTTTGTTTATACTGGTCGCCAAGAACACCAGCACGAGAGTTTTTTGAGTAGGAATAACTCTTATGACCTAAAACCTTTGCTATGTCCCAAGAACGAAAATAAAAGATTGTTATTTATTTCCTACAATAGCACCCTACAAAAAAAACGAGAGAGGCAGACCCTTGTAGGACAGGCTTTCGGTCAAGTAATGAGCTGGACCTAGCCTCTTGAACACATAGTATCACAAAAAAAATCGTTTGTCAAGTCGGTCTATAAATATCATTAAAATACATTAAAATACATTTTTATCTTGACATTTATAAAAAATAGTGCTAATATATGATTAGCTGGCCCAGTGGTACCCCCATCCGAGTGTGCACAAAAGGATGGTACAGTGATAATGGTGCTGTAAACTTACCGTTGTTGGTGAGAGCTTCACTAAAGCTGTGCTGCGTCAGCCAAATGGATGCGTAGTCCGCTAAAGAGACGGGAGGGACTGTAAACCCCTTGCCTTCGGGCCCGCTAGGAGCGTTACCTAGAGCATCCACCAAAACAAGAGGATATATAATGAAGAAAAATATAAATTATACAATAGATGACATAGCCAATTCCTATGGCGTTACAAGAAGGAAGGCATCTGACTGGATTAGACGTGGGGCTATTCCGTTTATGAGAATTAAGGGGACACGCATTTATGTTAAGAAGGAGGAAAAATGTACAAATTAACCATTAAATTCAAAGAAGGCAAGACATCTACAATTATGTATGTGTCTGACCAATTAAAGAACAAGGTTGTTAAGGAATTGTTAACTAATTCTGGATTAGAGACACTATCGCACATTGCATATGCGAGTGTTGTTGGTCGTAGTGTTTTAGAGTTTGACACCGATGGTGGTCAGATGCGATTAGATTATGAAACCATTTTGGATTACATCAAGGCACAAACTGCCCAAGATAAGCCCTTCTTTTACATTTATGGTGATGTTGCTTTCTATACACCGAATGTCAAGGAAGTGAAGGCTGTAAGACAATAAATATCAGACATCCACACCACCCTATTTCCTCAAACACCGGGGGTCAGTTTGACAACCACCTTATAATTTGGTATAAGGGAGTTAGAAACTCCCAATATACCCTAGAGGTGGGGCAAACAGCTAGCAGATAGCATAAAGTATCCCCTGAAAAGGATTACCTCTTACCGAGTTCCTGTGTTAAAGCCCACGACCTATTCTAACCAATAGGACATACAAGAAAAGGAAGACATAACTTGTATGTGTAAATGGGGTAATACCCATTGACCGCCAGTTGGGTGACGAACTTCAAAGAGTCTCTTTTATAGAGTGGTATGAAGCCTTAGTCCTATAGGACATAACCCAGATTACTATGAGTAAGCATTACAGGCTGACCGTATGCTATCCTATCACACTCATATCTTCTATATAATCTCTCCTTATAGGGATTATTGTATCTAAACTCACCCACAACATCATAAGTACATCCACTAAACATATAACACACATATACATAGCGTACCCATGACACCCTTATCCCCAAACGATACGGGTGGTTTTATAGTATAGGTTATATCACTGAATTTTAGATGACCATGGTAAATGTGTTTATTTTTGTGATAAAAGCATGCTTTTTTCCAGCTTTCCCCAATCCAACGGGTCGGTTTGGATTGGTTTGGCTTTGTGTGGTATTATATTACCACATATTTTGACGTTTGCTAGTGTGGTAGTATATTACCACTTGGTTCAGGCGGAAAAAACAAAAACTTTCTTTCTTTTTGGTTTATTCTTTCCCTTTATCTTTTTGCTTTACTTTCCCACTTGTATTTTTTGGATTTGGTTTTATTTATCAGTGAGTTATGCCAAAGGTTAACAAAAAGTTAACAATTAAATTTTTTTTGATTTTGTGTGATTTTTTTTCTTGCAATTTGTGTTTTTCTGTGATAACATATATTCATAAAGCGAATCGGTGGGCGATTCGTGAAAAACAAAAAAACTGAAAGAATGAAAAATTTTGAATTACATTAAAAAAGACTTGATGACATTGAGTGGCAAGGTGTTCGGAACATATGATGCGACTCCGTTTGGTGCTGATTCGGAAGAAATAAAAACAATTGAATTCATCCAAAGGAATTTCACAGAGGTTTATCCGTTTGGGACTCGCAAGAATTATGAAGATTTTATTTTTCAAGATTGGAAGAGTGATGAAATTTCCGAAGATTACGATGCAACTTTGAACTCATACAATTGGAATGGTTCCGTTGTATTGCAGGCAAGATTTTTTGAATACAGAGGCAAAAAATACACTGCGGTTGCGTTTCATAGGTTTGGAGATGTTAGAGGTAATTACACTCCCTATGCCATTCTGAACTGCGACAAGGAAGAGTTTTTGAATACAATGTGCGAATTGGATTACAAAATTCCATCAGAATCTGATTGGGACATACGTTGCAACTTTTTCAATGAGGCTGGGGTTGTTTCTTGCTGGAATTGTAAAACACAGGAAGACTATAATGGCTACTATGATTCGGACGATGCTCCGGCAGAAGTTCGCAATGCGTGTCAAAAATACTATTAAAGGGGGAAAGTATGAATTTCGAACTTTGTCTGTTTTTGTTTTTGTTTGTTGCTTTTGGGTTGGCTATTCTTTTAGACTCCAAAAAGTAGCTTTTCTGGGTGCGAACGTGCTTTTGTGCGTTCGTGCCTGATTTCCTTTTATTTGATGCCATTCGTGGCATCTAACAAAGGGAAACGCAAGCGGGGTTTTTCTTTGGGGCGTGTGGCTCTTTTATTGCTCGCTATGATTGAAAGATGAAAAAATATGATTACTTGGTCAGAAACACCAGCCGAAACAAAGGCGATTTTTGAAACAATTAGAAAAAACGCACTAGCCAACCCGAATGTATATGGTGGCAGATATGCACAGAAAAACAAAAAAGACGCATATATTGAATTTTTGGAGATTCGCCTTGCGTCCGCTTTTGAAACAATCGAAGAATTAAAGGGGGAATAAATGAAACTTTCACAGGATGAAAAAATAAAAATTGCAAAAATGGCATATGATTCGGTTGCAACCGGTCAATCTAAAACAGATTTTGCAAAAAATGTTTGCCGGCTCTTTGGGCTTGATTTTTCTTTTGATTTATATATGCTCGCAATGGAAGAACACCAAAAGCAACGAAAGAATTTTGAAGAGTGCAATTTTTAAATGTGGTAATATAATACCATATGAAAGTAAAAAAAGATAAAAAAGTGCTTGACTTTACCATAAAATTATGGTATAACCTAGAACATAAAGGCAATGGTGCCTGAAAAACTGAAAGGAAATAAAAATGAAAGTATATGCAATTGAAGAAAGAACACCTGAGATGGACGATTTTGAAACGTTTATGATATGTAGCACGTTTAAAAAGGCTTGCTATGTGTCTTGTCTGTATTCAAAGAACTATCCACAAAACGAATATGGGATAAAAACACACATTGTGGATGATAAAAGATTGATTGAAATTGAAACAGAAAAATAGAGAATTTTCAAAATAAATAGAGGATTTTTAAATATAGAGTTTTCAAAGGGGGAAACAATGACAAAGGAAAAAATAGAGAGTTTTACATATCGTTTAATAAATGAGAGCTTTAAAGGGGATATTGAAATGGCGAAAGAATATGCCAACGAACAAATAGACACTTTTCAATTTATTAAAATTGATAGAAAAATGGAGAATTTTTGGACTATGGTTTTATCTGAAATGCTAAAATTCAATTATTAAAGCCGAAATAGAGAGTTTTTACTCTCTATCGTATAGAGATGGCGACTTTATACCTGATGATGACAAGCCAAAAAACAAATGAATTCTGAAAGGAAATAAAATGACAAAAGTTTATAAAATTACTTATTATGATGAGTTTGAGCATCCTGATGATATTGATATTGTGAAAGAGGGGTGTCTTTCTTATTATGCAAATGTCTGTTGGCAAGAGGGACGAATTTCTGATGATACAATAGAGGATTATTTAAAAAAGCACGAAACAAAGCCGAATAATGACAAAGATGCCAGCGAGTTGTTGGAATTAGACGGGTATTATGTTTCTTTAGTAGAAGTTTATGAATAGGAGAAAATAAAATGAAAAAATTTACAAAAAAACAGATTGTTGAAATAATAAACAACACACCAGACTTAATTAAAAACAAAACGATTTTTGATTTTGAGATAAACTATATTGGTAAATACGTTGGGGATGAATTGGTTGAGGTTGGATATTTTATATACAATTCCACAACTTACCTATCTGTTTTCAAGTTTGGTTGTGTTGTTAAAAACACAAAATGTCTAAAATAAAAGAAAGGAAATAAAAATGATTTTATATAAGGTATTATCTTTTAAAGAATTAGATTGCGAAGAAAACAACAAAATAGATATTTTTACTCAAGTAAACATATATACAGAAAAAGTTTTTATGAAACTTCACAATTTAAAAAACAAAAAAGAAATAAATGATTTTATAGAGTTTTCTATATAT
>JAGHSX010000142.1 GCA_018065645.1 Candidatus Scybalousia scybalohippi | reverse complement strand
CAGACAGAAATATCAGCACGATCTCTCTTTGATGGAGTATCAGAGCAGAGAATGTCGGAGCGAGCAAAAGTGCTTGATGATAGAGCCAAGGAGCTAAGGCTAAAAATGATGCTCAGAATTAAAACTATGGAGGAATGAATTCAATGAATATTGAAGAAATGAACTTCGAGCAGGTTGAGCTTAGAATCTCCGAGATCAGAAATTCAATTGAATCTGCAGATGTAGAAACACTTGAATCAATGAATTCAGAATTGGATAAGCTTGAGGAAAGAAAGAAAGCTCTTAAGGATGAAGCTATTGCTCATGCTGAAGAGGCTAGAAAAATCGCTGAGGGTGAAATCGGCGAGACAATTAAGACTTTTGATGATTTGGAGGGACGCACAATGGTAGACATTAAGGAATTTAGAAACAGCGAAGTTTATGTAAACGCTTATGCTGAGTACATCAAGACTGGTAAGGACGAAGAGCTCAGAGCACTTCTTACAACTAATGTAGGTTCTGGAACAATTGCAGTACCTGATTTCGTATATGAGGAAATCAAGACAGCATGGGATTCAGAAGATATCATGGCACTCGTTAAGAAGGTAAACCTTAAGGGCAATCTCAAGATTCAGTTTGAGATCGCTGGTACAGAGGCTGTATTCCATACAGAAGGAACTGGCGCTATTGATGAGGAAGTATTGACAATGGGTATTGTCACATTGGTTCCATCATTTGCGAAGAAATTCATCTCAATCTCAGATGAAGTAGTATCACTCGCTGGTGAAGCTTTCCTCAGATATATCTATTCAGAAATCGCTTACAAGATTGCTAAGCTTCTTGCTGATACTCTCGTAGCACAGATTGCAGCACTCCCACAGTCAGCAACAGCTACAAGCCCATCTGCTGCAAAGATTGCTCTTGCTCCAGCTCTTGGAACAGTTGCTACAGCAGTTGCTAATCTCTCTGATGAGGCTTCACAGCCAGTTATCATCATGAACAAGCTCACATGGGCAGCATTCAAGGAAGCACAGTATGCAGGCAATTACGGAGTGGATATCTTCGAGGGTTTGGCTGTTAAGTTTAACAACTCACTCCCAGCTTATGGTACAGCTGATGCAGGCGCAGTTTATATGATCGTTGGTGACCTTGGTCAGGGCGCTATTGCAAACTTCCCTAATGGTGACGATGTAGATTTCAAGTTTGATGATATTACTCTTGCTACTTCTGACCTTGTTCGTGTTATCGGTAAGGAATATGTAGCTCTTGGAGTAGTAGCTGATAAGGCATTCACACTTGTTTCTAAGCCAACATCAGTAGGCTGATATCGAGGTAGTTAATAATGGAGATATTAGATTATGTAAAAATCTCTCTGAGAATTTCTATTCAGGATGAGGCGATTGATGCTTTGCTCACTGATCTTATTCAGGCAGCAAAACTCGATTTAACAAAGACTGCTAATATCTCAGACGAGAACTTTGACGATTCGGAATTAGCGCCATTGCTTAACAGAGCAATAGCAATGTTTGTAGGTTACAACTGGACTTTTGATGAAAGAACATTGAACAACTACAAGACAATCTATGACGATCTAAAAGCGAAGCTTGCTACTTCTTCTGCTTATAACGATTCGGAGGAATAAGCCATGGATAGATGGAAGACTTTGAATCTGATTAAGCGAGAGATAAGTATCTCACCAATTGGAGAGCAGATAATTAACGAGGTCAAGACGAAAGTCTTCGGCCTCGTTTCTTCTGTTAGCTCTGATGAATGGTTTGCTGCGAACCGAGAAGGAATCAATTCTAAGTACAGAATCGAGATATATAACTTTGAGTATAAAGGTCAGGAATATGTAGAGATGGATGGAGTGAATTACAAAGTTTATCGAACATGGGAAAAGGGCTTTGACAAGGTTGAATTATATCTGGAACAGAAAGTAGGTGAAGACTAATGACTAATGTCGAGTTTTTTAACCTACTGCAGAATGTAGATATTCCTTGGAGATACTCAAAGGCAGAAAAAAAATTAAGGGTTCCTTACGGTGTTTATTCATATGAGCGAGAACCTATCTTGCTCGCTGACAATATCGTATATGCGATTGCAAACTCAGTATCAATCGATATATACGCAAGAACAAAAGATGAACTCGATAACATCTGCATCCAGCTTGAGCAGATATTCGCTGATAACGAGATCGTCTGGAATTCCAACGAATCACACTCAATTGATGAGGAATTCTTCTTGAATTCCTATAATTTGGAGGTTTAACAAAATGGCTAATAAAGTAAAAATGGGCCTTAAGAATGTGCACTATGCAGTTGTTACAGAGACACCTGATGAAGCAGGTGAAATCCAGACAACATACGGAACTATTAAGGCTTGGAATGGCGCTGTTAATATGGAGACATCAATCGAAGGCTCTAATGAAGACTTCTATGCTGACGACTCTGTATATTTTACAGCTCCAGCACCTATCAACTACTCTGGATCATTTGAATCTGCACTTATTCCAGAGGATATTCTTCTCTCAGTATTCCATCAGACAAAGGATGAGACTACTGGCCTTGTAGTAGAGAAGAATGATGATGTTACTTCTTATATCGCTCTTATGTTTGAAATCGCTGGCGATACATCTAAGAGAAGATATATCTTCTATCGTTGCATGATGAGCAGACCTAATGTAAATGGTGCAACAACTGAGGACTCAAGAACACCTCAGACTGAGACAGTTGAATTCACAGCTTCAGCAAGACCTGACGATGGACTTGTTAAGGCTTATGCAGAAGAAGGAACAACAGCGTTCGCAAACTTCTTCAAGACTGTTCAGGTTCCAGCTTGAGACAACTGAGGAGCCATTATTCTATGGCTCCTCTTTTATTTTTATTCGGAGAAACTTATGGCAAGGAATAAAAACATCAGTATTGATTTATATAGCGAAGTTGGGAAGATAATGGATGAAATTTCTGATTCCTGCAATGGTGCTATGGAAGTAGCCACAGAGCGCTCTGCAAAATACGCAGTTAAGGAATTGAAGAAGTTCAAGACTAACAAATCACATATGGCGACTGGCAAGTATTCTGCAGGTTGGACTTATGCCAGGAATGGAATGAACCGATTCACAGTTCACAATAAGAAATCTTATCAATTAACCCATCTGCTTGAGAATGGTCACGACATTATAAAGAATGGTCGTAAAGTTGGATATTCTGAGCCTATTAAACATATTAAGCCAGTTGAAGAGGTTACTGGTGAGGCGATTAATCAATACCTATTTGAGGAATTGAAGAAGAGAGGAATGTAAATGAAATATATCAAAATTGGAGAGAAGGAAATCGCAGTAAGACCATCATGTCTTACTCCTATTTTGTTTAAGAGAAAAGAAAAGAAGGATCTATTAATCATTCTTTCAGATACAAATATTCCAGAGACAGAAAAACTGCAATATATGGTTTCTCTGCTCTACATTATGGCAATGCAGGCTACCTGCAAGGATGTAACAGTTGAATTCGAGAAGGCCGAGAACGAGATGGAATTCTATCAGTTTATTGATGATCTGGATTCTAAAATTCTTTATTCTGATAAAGTAATGGCTCAGATTCTTCAGACTTATGTTGATACAACAAAGACAGCATCTAAATCAAAAAACTAAGCGAGCCCAGTACAAGAGAAGTAAATACAGCACTAATTATTCACCGAGCAAAACAGCTCGGTTTTTTATTGCTTGAATTGGATCTCTTAACACTGGGCGAATTCACAGATGTCTTAATTGAGAACTCTAACGACTCTTACGAGTATCCGAAGGAAGCTACTCAAGAAGACATCAATTCATTATTCGGAGGATAAAAACGGTGGCTAATACTGTAAAAGGTATAACAATCGAGATTGAAGGTAAGACCAGTGGACTTACTAAGAGCCTTAAGGATGTAGATATTCAGCTTGCATCAACAAATAAGGCATTAAGGGAAGTCGATAAGGCTCTCTCTCTTGATCCGAAGAATGTAGAGCTTCTTGCGACTAAAGAGGCGCTCCTTGCCCAGAAGACCGAACTCACAACAGATAGACTTGAGATCTTGAAGCAGGTTCAGAAGGATGCGCTCGATAAGCTTCCTGAGGATTCTGCTGAGACAACTGCCAAGATGGCTATCTTGCAGTCAGAGATTGCTACAACTGAGAAGAATCTCGACGGAATGAGCGATAATTCTGCCGAGGCTTCTAAAGAAGTAAAGGACCTGGGCGACAGTTCCAAGAAGGCAGGCGATAAGGCTAAGGATTCGTCTGAAAAGTTTCAGAAATTCGGAGAAGTAATGGCTAAGACTGCTCAGGTCGCTGCAGCTGCTATCGCAGCAATGACTGCAGGAATGGTCGCAGCATCCAAGGCTCTTGCAGACTGCACCAAAGGGGCTGCAGCATTCGCTGATGAGATTATTACTACTTCGCAGGTTACTGGTATTGCTACTGATGATCTGCAGGGATATAAGTATGCAGCTGAGTTAGTGGATGTATCGCTCGAAACATTAACTGGTTCAATGGCTAAGAATATTAAGTCAATGTCAGCTGTACAGAATGGTCAGAAGGCTATGAGTGCTGCTTATGATGCGCTCGGTGTATCTGCTACTGATGCTTCTGGTAATTTGAGAGATTCAGAAACAGTTTACTGGGAGCTGATTGATGCTCTTGGTGATATTGATGATGAGACACAGCGAGATGCACTCGCTATGCAGATATTCGGGAAATCAGCACAAGACTTGAATCCTCTTATTAATGCTGGCTCTCAAGCAATGAAGGACTACAAGAAGGAAGCTGAGGATGTTGGCTATGTAATGTCAGGTGATACTCTTGCTTCATTCGGTGAGTTTGATGATGCTATGCAGAGATTGGAATTAGGTTCTACTGCTGCAAAGAATGCCCTTGGTACTGTATTACTTCCAATTCTTACTCAGTTAAGCTCTGAGGGTACTTCATTACTTTCACAGTTCACCAATGCCCTTAACTCAACAGATGGCGATATTACTGCTATGGCTTCAGTCATTGAGACTATGATGCCACAGATTCTATCAACAATTCAGACCTATTTACCTCAGGTTCTATCGCTTGCTGGTTCAATCCTTGAGGTTCTTATCCAGGGAATTGTTGCTACACTTCCAACTCTTATACCAGTAGCGAGCGACATAATATTAACATTGGTTAATTCGTTGATAGATGTACTTCCTGAGCTGGTCCCAGTAGCGATTGATACAGTGCTAACTCTTGTTGAGGCTTTGCTTGATCCAAGCACTTTAGAGAGCTTGATGAATGCTGCAGTATCTATTATTACAACTTTGGCTGATTCATTATCAAGACGACTTCCTACATTGATTGGAATAGCATACCAAGCAATAATCACATTGAGTTCAAGTCTGATTAAGAACCTCCCTCAGATTCTTTCTGCAGCGGTAAAAATCATTGGAGCCCTGGCTTTAGGTATTGTTCAGAATCTTCCATTGGTCGTTAGTAAAGGACCAGAAATCTTGAAGGCATTCCTAACAGCGATTAAGGATATACCAGGAGAATTCAGCAGACTTGCTTCTAATTGGGGTAAGGATATGATTGCTAGCTTTGTTTCTGGAATTAAGAAGAATGTCGGAAAGTTAAAAGATTCTCTTAAATCTGTTGCTGAATTGATTAAGTCATACTTGCACTTCACATCACCTGACGTTGGGCCTCTTGCTCACGACCTCATCGGTAAGTCAGGTAAGGATATGATTGATACATTCGCACGAGGAATGGAGAGCGAACTTGGAACTCTTAAAAGCTCACTGGCATCTGTTGGCAGTGTTATTGCAGGTGGAGTTACATCTACAGACTATACTTCACAGTTAGGACTTATCTCTAGTCAGTTAGGTTCAATTGGTGGTTCGGATATTGTTATCCCAGTATCTATCGGTGGTAGTAAGCTTGATACCATTATCGTTAATGCTCAGAACAGAATGAACTTCAGAAATGGAGGTAGAGCTTAATGCTTGGCAAGAAATATATCAAATTAAATGGGATTGCTATCCCGAATCCTATAAATGATTCTATTCAGTATGAAAATGTTGAGACTGTTAATAAGTCGGAAGCAGGTACTGATTTAGTCAATGTTTCGCTTCTCGGTAAGAGATCATGGAACCTAACAGCGAACTGCTCATCCTACTGGAAGAAGAAATATGAAGCATTTGGCAAACTTACCCAGATGGTTATGAAACTGGAAGGCGAGACTATACCAGTAAGAGTTAGACTTAACTCTGCTGATATGGTTGAGAATTCTGCTAATGTTCCTAATACAGATGGCCTTTATGTAGTAAGCCTAACTATATATGAATTCGGAGAATAAGATATGTATCCAGTAAGTAATGAATATAAACTGGCTATGAATAAGCCGATTCAGAAGCGAAGAATTCGAGGAACCATCGGAGATGTACCATTCACCGAATACGACATTCTTGATGATAGCCTTAAGCTGAATAACCAGTTTACAGAATCTTCTAAGATAGCCTTAGGTGGCGTATATATCGGACAGTTAGAGATTACATTCCTTAGCTCAGTGAGTATCCCACGAGGGAACTGGAATAATAAGAAGATAGTTCTATCTGATGAACTTCTTATTGATGAAGCAGAGGATATCTGGGAGGCTGTTCCATTAGGTGAATATACCATCTCGGAAGCTATATGGAGCGCTGAAGGTATCTCTGTTACTGCCTACGATAATATGAGCCGATTCGATAAGGCTTGTAATGTCAGTACGACAAGTGGCAAGCCATTTAATCTTCTTATGCTTGCGAGCAAAGATTGTAAAGTAGATTTAGGTATCACTTCGGAGGAACTAGAACAATTCCCTAACGGATCAGAAGAATTGGCTCTTTATCCTGAGAATGATATTGATACCTGGCGAGATTTTATATCTTGGATTGCTCAGACTCTTTGTGCATTCGCTACTATTGACCGAGAAGGGAATCTAACTATTAAGCCTATAGGTATTAATTCAGTTAATACCATAAATCCTAACAGAAGATACGAAGGCGCCACATTCTCTGATTTTTCGACATTCTATACTGGTATGAGTGTAGTGAATATGGAAAATCAGACTACTTCTTATTATTCAGTGAGCCCTGATAATGGACTTACAATGAATCTAGGAAGTAACCCATTCTTACAATATGGACTTGCAGAAACCTTGAAGAATCAGCGAGAAGCTATTCTTAATCAGCTTGCAACATTTGATTGCGTTCCATTTACTGCAGAAATGCTTAACGACCCAGCTTATGATCTTGGAGATATTCTTATCTTCAGAGATGGAATAGCTGGCTCAGCTTCAAATGGTTGTATCATGGAATATGAGTACACATTTGGAAGTGGTTACTCTTGCTCAGGATTCGGTGAGGACCCTTCTCTGGCATCTGCTCAGAGCAAAGCAGAGAAAGACATAAGCGGTCTTTCATCAAGAGTTGATTCAGCTAATTTCTATTACTTCAAGTACACTAATGCAGAGGATATCCTTATCGGTGAGACATTCGAGAAGGTTGCATCAATTAGGTTTGCAACAATTAAGGAAACTGATGTAGATATATGGCACGAATTTAAGATTGATACTTCTAAGATAGAGGAATCCGACAGAATAGTAGCGACTGTTCATTATTTTCTTAATGGCGAGCAAGTCGCATATGAGCCGATTGAAAATTGGGCTATTGATGGATATCACATCTTAGGACTTCAGTATCATCTATCTAATGTCACGAATGAGCAGCAGAATGTCTGGGAAGTATTTCTTAACATTTCAGGAGGCTCAGGAACTATATCAGCTGGAGATGGTACTGTTGTACTTGGTGGTCAGGGAATGGAAGCTAAGGAAGAATGGAATGGCTTGATTGAGATTGAAGAAACAGTATCTCCATGCAAGATTAACAGCCTTGAGATGATTCCATTCAGAGCTGAGACAACATTAACAATGGTATTGAATGATAGATATATATTCGAAGGAGCTATGTCTGAGAAGGATGTGGCTCTTATTAATTCTGAGGCATTTGAAGCAAATATGTATCTATCTATGAAGATTATCGACTATATGCCACGAATGCGAGCAAATGCTGAAATATTCTGTGGCGAAAATGGACTTATTTAGGAGGTAGCTGATGGCCATTAACTATGAGAAGAAGACTTGGATAGATAGAGTAAGTGAGTATCCTGACAGAAGAACCATTAAGGATGCCGATACACAAGAAGTTAAGACAGTAATCGTAGCGAGAGCTGAAGGAGAAGTAACGCAGGAAGGCGATTCTTTCGATTCTGTTACATTCAATCTCTTTGAAGAGAGAATTGCCTCTGCATTCACTCAGGCACAGGCTGAGATTGATGCTCTTAAGGCACAGATTGAAGAGTTAAAAAATAATTAACCTCGGAGGTATATAAGATGGAAATCAGAAGAGGAACTACAGCTACAATTGAGATTATTATTCCTGACGATATCAATGTGGCTGAGGCTGAGACTATGTATGTCACAGTTGGCCAGAGTGATATCCCAGTAATCGAGAGAAGCATTGAGCAGTTGATGATTGAAGGCCAGACGGTAAGAGCGAATCTTACTCAGGAGGAAACATTGGCTCTTAATCATAAGATTAATGCAAGCATTCAGATTCGCTTGAAACTTGCAAATGGTGGAGCATTCGCTTCACAGAAGAAGACAGTTGATGTCAAGGATGTTATCAAGGAGGGAGTAATCTAATGGCAGATGTAACTATGAATGCAAACTTTGATAATTACACTTCTTTTACCGCTAAGTTCGGAGTAGTAATCAACTCAGTTGTAGTTGATCCTGAAGTTACTGAAGAGTCTTCCAACCCAGTTGCTTCTTCTGGTATCTATAAATTCGTAGAGGAAGAAATTCAAAAAGGTAGCAAAGTCAAAGATGTAATTGTAGAAGACGAATCTATCGTTGATGAAGAAGGCAAAGCTATAATTCCTCTCGCTGACGAAGAGACCAAAGGATTGGTTGGCGAAGGTTACGGATTTGAAGTAAAAGGTGGATATCCTCAGGCTGCCGTATATTCCAAGACGATATTTAATCAGCTTAAGGATTTTTTATTCATATCTAAAGGAACATTATTGAATGTTCTCGCAGGTTTTCAGACATTACTTGAATCAGGTAAAAATATAAAAACAATTAACGGACAGTCAATTCTCGGAGAGGGTGACCTTCCTGTCGGAGGTGGTTCTGGAAACGTTGACGATGTGCTCGTTGACGGAACATCAGTTCTCGGAAGCGATAAGATTGCAAGAATTCCAAAAGCTTCATCAGAAGTATCAGGAACTATCAAGATTGGCAATGGTGCTCAGGTTAATAGTGCAGGAACTATTCGTGCGACAGCCTTGTCAAAAGAGAACTATGATTCAGCGAATGGGAACACATTCGTTGGTAAAACTACATTGGAAAATGTATTGAATCCTATCAGAGAAGAAATCTCTGGTCGTGCTGACGTATCTCTTAGTAATATCGATGCAGATGGTGAAGAGAAGATTAAGGAAGTCGCTGAAACCGAAGCGATTAAGACTGACTTAACTTCTGTTAAGGC
>JAGHSX010000017.1 GCA_018065645.1 Candidatus Scybalousia scybalohippi | reverse complement strand
ACCCTATGCTTTAGGCTAAATTATCTTTTTTTTGAAGGCTAAAAATCAGTGTTTTGTTTAAACCTGACGATGGTGTTTTAGTCATATATTCGAGTACTTTTGCAATAAACAACCATTGACAAATGAAATCAACCATTTGGAATGGAAGATTACCACTCTGCAAATTTTAGACTCTTGTTTATTTCAAATAATTGTTGTATATTTGCATATGGTTTTCCGAGTAAAGTGCTCATGTGGTCACCCGAAGGCGAACTACTGGTTGACAGTTGAAATCATTTCCTTTTGAGTTTCATCACTTACACCAAGATTCAAACATTTTCCAAGCGTTCTGTATTGGAAAGTGAAAATTTTGCATCGGAAAATAAAGGAAAGTTAAACAACCATAAATAAAAACATCTATTTTTATGACAGGATTACATCTAATGATCTAATCACTCCCTATAGGAGCGAATTAGACCATTAGACGAAATACCTTATCCGTTTTTAAGTTTGTTTCAGAAAATTAAAACCTCGTTTTTGCAAATTAGAATCAAGTTTCAGTAATCTAAAACGAAGAGTTGATGATGTTTTCTCAGTGAGATAAATGTTTTTCTCACTGAGATAAATATGTTTCTCAGTGAGATAAATATGTTTCTCGGCGAGAAACTATCATTAGAATCAAAAGACAGAACAAGGAAAGCAGGTTTCTAAGATATTATTTACAATTAGGTATCTTAAAACTATTCGTTTTATTTTGATGAAACGAGGTTTTATCTTTGTAAAAATCGTAACTTTGCAGAAAAAGTCTATAGAGTAATTATTATGAAGAAAGTGAAGATAACTGCTATTCGCAAGGCTGAGTATAAAGATTTGATGACAAAATACGAAAATCCTATTGAACATACTTGTGACGTGTGCGAGGGTGATTCTTGGATAAGCATAGACGGACAATGTCCAGATAATTTATGCTCAGAGGCTTGGAAGACTATGAAAGAATTTGTAGAAGCGTTAGCAAAAGGAGAAGGCAACTTTTACGATGGTTGGATGAAGAACCCATATAGTGCTATGATAAGCTGTAATGATGGATTCAGACCAGTAAGTTTTTACATTGAAACAATAGAATAAAATGTCAATACTTACACTACATAGAAATCAAGCATTTAAATTGTCTATTCCCTATTGGGTGTTTATCAATGAACAACCAGTTGCAGTTATGCAGCAAAAAGAAATGAGTATTCAAATGCCAGATGGCGAATACAATCTAGGCATAAGAGTAATCTTTGGCTTGCCTAAATGGCAATTGTATATTGGTGACAGCAAGAAGATTACACTTACAGACAACCAACAACTCCATCTAAAAATAACCGACAAAGAACGATGGTGGAATATATTGTTTGATATAGACTTGGTGTTCTGCATAGTAAAATTCTTCATCAGTTTTTCCAATCCCTGGAATATTATCTATGAAATAATTTCCAACGGATTCTTCATATTATGGATAATCAGAATTCTCCTAATAAGAAAGAACTACTTCAAAATTGTTAATTACACAGAACTATAAAGGAAAGTAAGCAACACAATATTTCAACATCATATTGTGTTTACATATATATAATGATGAGACAATAATTATGAATACAACAATACAAGACATAATAACACGCCGTAGTGTAAAGAAATACCTTGACAAAGATGTTCCTATGGAACTTATTGAGCAAGTGGTAAAAGCAGGTACATACGCTCCTACTGGAAGAAACAAGCAATCCCCTATCATTCTTGCAGTAACAAACAAAGAGATACGCAACAAACTAAGCAAAATGAATGCAGAAATTCTTGGCATAGATTCAGATCCATTCTATGGTGCTCCTGTTGTACTTGTTGTTCTTGCAAAGAAAGAGGTTGTTACACATATTTATGATGGCACTTTGGTTATGGAAAATATGATGATAGCAGCCAACAGTCTTGGTCTTGGAACATGCTGGATACATAGAGCAAAAGAAACATTTGATTCTAAAGAAGGAAAGCAAATACTTGCAGATCTTGGCATTACAGAAGAATACGAAGGCATTGGAAATTGTATTCTTGGCTATGCAGCACCAGATGCATTAAAACCACAACCTGAACGTAAAGAAGATTACATCGTTTGGGTAAAATAAAAACAAAAAGATGACACTTACCTACATCTTTCACAGCGGATTTGTACTGGATGCAGAAAACTGCATACTGGTTTTTGACTACTGGATGGACCCAAGCAATACTATGCAAAAATTCACCAGGAGCACAAAACCTATATATGTGTTTTCCAGCCATTTTCATGAAGACCATTTCACCAAAGAAATCTTTGAATGGAGGAAAAACAACCCTTCAACAAAATACACCTATATACTATCGAAAGATATTCTCAAACGAAAAAGAGCAAACAAGGAAGATGCTGACGTTTGGCTAGCAAAAGGAGCTCAATGGGAAGATGAAAACATAAAAGTCTTCGCAACAGGCAGCAATGATAGTGGTGTAAGCTGGATTGTTGAGGTTGATGGAAAAAAAATCTTTCATGCAGGAGATTTGTGCAACTGGTATGCCCGTTTTCTTGTAGATGCTACACCAGAGCAAACTATTTTTTCTCAAGAGTTTGGAGAAAATATCAATCCTGTTGCAGAAGAGAAAAGATTTCTTGGAGAGTTGAAAGATATTCGTAAGATAAGCGAGCATTTCGATATTGCTATGTTCCCTGTAGATGGCCGTATAGGTAATGGTTATACCCTTGGAGGTAGACAATTTATAGACAGATTCAAAGTAAACTTATTTGTTCCTATGCATTTTGTTACCAGTGGATTCGAAAGTGCCTGGCGTATGGAGCCATTCTGCCAGGAAAAAGGAATTCCATTCTGGAAAATAAGTACCGAAGGAGAATCAATAAACATAGAATAATTTTCACAAACTCCTGAAACAAAGAATGAAGATAAGTTCTCTAGTAGAAAACACAAGCAAGATTGGCTTACCTGTCGAACATG
This sequence comes from Candidatus Scybalousia scybalohippi, assembly GCA_018065645.1. Lineage (GTDB taxonomy): Bacteria > Bacteroidota > Bacteroidia > Bacteroidales > P3 > Scybalousia_A > Scybalousia_A scybalohippi. The sequence continues at coordinate 1,902 of JAGHSX010000017.1, read as the reverse complement.
GATTAAGCCTTTACATTGAATTGGACAATGGCAAAAGGATTCTGTTTGATATGGGACAGAGTTCCCTGTTTGTTGACAATGCAAAGAAATTAGAACTTTCCATTGAGGATGTGGATATTGCTGTTATCTCTCATGGACATTACGACCATGGTGGTGGATTGTTTGAATTTCTCAAAATAAACAAAGATGCAAAAATCTTCATTCACAAAGAAGCTTTTCAAAAACACTATTCTCTTAAAGAAAATGAATTGAAATTCATAGGTCTTGCCAAGGAACTTGAAAATAATGAGAGAATAGTTTTTTGTAATGATTTTCAAAAGATTGACAACAATATAACTCTCTTTGCCAATGTACAGGGAGATTGCTGCAACCCTATGGGCAATCGTTTGCTATTTGGTATTGACAAAAAGACAAATGACAACTTTCGACACGAACAAAACCTTGTGATAGAAGAAAATGGCAAAAATATACTTTTTGCAGGTTGTGCTCATAGAGGTATAATAAACATTATAAAAGAATGTGAAAGACGTCTAAATATTTCACCAGACTTTGTTTTTGGAGGAATGCATTTGGTAAAAAGTAGATTGAGCGATGAAGACAATACCTGTTTCATAGAAAAACTTGCCAATGGTTTGAGACAGTTTCCTAAATGCAAGTTTTATACTATGCATTGCACTGGTACAGAAGAATATAATATATTAAAAAACATGTTAGGTTCTCAAATAGACTACATGTCTTGTGGAGAAGAGAGAAATATATGAGAAAAGAAAGCAGACAAATGAGCGCCGAATGGGCTTTGGAGGTATTTGACAAAGCTCCATACATAACAGTCAGCATGACAGAAGAAAATGGAATGCCGTATGGATTGCCACTTTCTTTGGTTCGTACAGATGAGAAAACTTTTTATTTCCATTGTGCAACAGAAGGTAAAAAACTTGACATTTTCAGTAAAAACCCCAATGTATGTCTTTCTGCTGTAACTAAATGCAAACCCACGATAGGTCCAAAAGACAATAGTTTTACATTGGAATTCAAATCAGCAATAGGGTTTGGAGTTGCAGAAATTGTTGAAGAAGAAAAAGAGAAAGTACTCGCTATGCGTGCTATATGTGAGAGATTTCTGCCACAGCATATGCAAGCCTTTGACTCTGCTATTGACAGAAGTCTTCATCGTACTGCTGTTGTAAAAATAACTCTTTCTGAGCCACCTACTGGTAAACGAAAACAATATGACAGCCAGGGAGAAGAAATGAAATATGGCAGAATGGAGTAAGTTTGATTAAACAATCAACTTGAACCTTACTGCCACTACTTCCTAACCAACTCTTCAAAAGTATTATCTGTATAGAATACTATAACACGTTCCACTTGCTTTGGTGTATTAGCTTGTGGTATAGATTCTTTTGATTCCTTTAAGGTAGGTTTTGATTCCTGCATATTAAGCAATGCCTGTTTACTTTCTTCAACAGGAGTCTCCTTTTGAACGAGAGTTTCTTTTTTTATTTCTTTTATAGGAACAACTTGTTCTGCCATTTCAAACAAATCTGGCAACTGAACTTTCTTTTCAGTTTTTTCTTCTTTGATTTCAGCTCCATAAAAAGAAGTTTTAGTGTCTTGCTTTAAAACATTGTCTTGACTTTCTTTTTGTGAAGTGGAAAGCATTGAACCTTGATTCATAACAAGCCATCTATAATCTACATCGGGAAAAGCCTTCATTATCTTGGTAACAAATTCCAGACTTGGTTTGTTTCTGCCAGATAAAACGTGAGAAATATTGGAAGGTTGCACACCCAATTTACTTGCGAATTGACCAGAATTCAATCCGTAATTTTGCATTATTTGCTGTATTCTATCCTGTATTGCCATTTGTAATATTGTAAATTACATTATACTTATTTAACT
>JAGHSX010000140.1 GCA_018065645.1 Candidatus Scybalousia scybalohippi | reverse complement strand
ATAAAAACACGTAATAAAATTTATGGAAAGTAAACTAGGTATAGACTTTAATAAAGTTGCCAATGCCAGAAAGTATGCTAAAAAGATTTCTGATGAAGTAGAAGCTTTTGCAGCAAACTATTCTACGGTAACATGTGAAAGAACTATTTGCCGTCTGTTGGGTATAGACGGTGTAGACGAGAATGAGGTTCCATTGCCTAATGTTGTTGTTGATTTTGTAAAAGAAAAGGGACTATTGAATGATGGTATTATGTACATCATGGGTAACGCTGTTGCTCAAACAAAAATGTCTCCTAACGAAATAGCAGAACAAATCGCAGCAGGAAAATTAGACATCACTACCCTACCTCACGTTGATGAGAAAGAAGCAAGAGCTTCTCTTCAACCATACATAGATGCTTCTTTGAAAAGAATCATTGACCGCAGAAGAAAAAGAGAAAACTATATTGAAACTATAGGCGAAGGCGAAAAACCATACCTTTACATCATCGTTGCTACTGGTAACATCTATGAAGACGTTATCCAAGCTCAAGCAGGTGCTAGACAAGGTGCAGACATTATCGCCGTTATCCGTACTACAGGACAATCTCTTCTAGACTATGTACCTTACGGTGCTACAACAGAAGGATTTGGTGGTACTTTCGCTACACAGGAAAACTTCCGTATAATGCGTAAAGCTCTTGACGAAGTTGGTGAAGAAGTTGGTAGATATATCCGTCTTTGCAACTATTGTTCAGGACTTTGTATGCCAGAAATAGCAGTTATGGGTGCTTTGGAAGGTTTGGACGTTATGCTTAACGATGCTCTTTACGGTATCTTGTTCCGTGACATCAATATGAAGCGTACACTTATCGACCAATTCTTCTCTCGTATCATCAATGGTTATGCTGGTATCATCATCAACACTGGTGAAGACAACTACCTTACAACTGCTGACGCATTTGACGAAGCTCACACTGTATTGGCTTCAGACTTTATCAATGAGCAACTTGCTTTTGCTGCAGGTATGCCAGAAGAGCAAATGGGATTGGGTCATGCTTTTGAAATGGACCCTCAACTAAAGAATGGTTTCCTTTACGAGCTTGCACAAGCACAACTTCTTAGAGAGATCTTCCCTAACGCTCCATTGAAATATATGCCTCCTACCAAGTTTATGACTGGTAACATCTTTAGAGGACAAATTCAAGACGCTTTGTTCAACGAAATCGGTATCATGACTCACCAAGGTCTTCAATTGTTGGGTATGATGACAGAAGCTATCCACACTCCATTTATGAGTGACAGATATGTTTCTATAGAAAATGCGAGATACATCTTCAACAATATGCACGATCTTGGCGACGACATAGAGTTCAAGAAAGATGGTATCATGCAGACAAGAGCTAAGAAAGTTCTTGACGACGCTGTCAACTTATTGGAAAGAATGCAAAACGAAGGATTGTTCTCAGCATTGGAGAAAGGTATCTTTGGTGATGTAAAACGTCCAAGAGATGGTGGTAAAGGTTTAGGTGGTGTATTTGAAAAGAGCGAACACTACTACAACCCATTTATTGATTTAATGAAAGGTAAAGGAGGAAAAGAATAATGAGTGCAGGACTATATTCAACAGAAAAACGTGATTACGATACCAGTTTAGACCTTACCAAAGTAAAGCCTTATGGCGATACTATGAACGATGGTAAGACACAGTTGAGTTTTTCTCTTCCTGTTCCTGCAGGAGAAGAAGGCGTAGAAGCTGCTAAACAATTATTGAAAAAAATGGGATTTGAGAATCCTATGGTAGTTTATTACAAGGAGTTAACAAAAGGTTTTACTTTCTTTAACTGCTACGGTTCTTGTACTCATACAGTAGACTACACATCTATCCACGTTCCAAAGGTAGAAAGCAACGTAATGGATATGCACGAAAACGATCAGTTTATCAAAGATCACATCGGCAGAAAACTTGTTATCGTTGGTGCTTCTACAGGTACAGATGCTCATACAGTAGGTATTGACGCTATCATGAACATGAAAGGTTACGCTGGACACTACGGTCTTGAACGTTATGAAATGATAGAAGCTTTGAATATGGGTTCACAAGTTCCTAACGAAGAATTCATAGCTAAAGCTATAGAAATGAAAGCTGACGCTTTACTTGTTTCTCAAACAGTTACACAAAAAGACGTTCACATCAAGAACCTTACAGAACTTGTTGAAATGTTGGAAGCTGAAGGTTTGAGAGATAAAGTAATCCTTTGCTGTGGTGGTGCTCGTATCACTCACGAGTTGGCTAAGGAACTTGGCTACGATGCTGGTTTTGGTGCTAACACATACGCAGATGACGTAGCTTCATTCATCAGCGAAGAAATGGCAAAACGTCTAGGAAAACTTTAATAGACATATACTACAAAACAATAAAGGCAAACTTCTTCAAGTTTGCCTTTTTATTTTTATATCTTATTCTTCCCTACTACTTAATAAAAGAATGTAACAAACAAATTTTTGGTAAAACAAAAAAGTATTTGATGCTAGGAAATTAAAACGAAGAGTTAGAAAAATAAAACGGCGTTTTATTTTTCTAGAATCTCATACCTACTCCAGCTTTGATAAGAGCATCGGAACCTATGTTTGCTTCGGCTAATCCGTAAACATCCTTACCAAATTTAATACCAATAAGTGTTAGGTTAAAAGAAGCAAGAGTCTGAAGCAAGTGAGGTTTATCAAGACTAGAGTTATAAGTCTGATAAAGGCAAACGCCCAAATCTAGTCCTGAATACAATCTTATATATTCTTCATTTATATAATTGAATTGTATACTTGGCAAGATAGTATAAGAATGTGTAAAGTTATGACTTCTAAAACTATTGTTGTCATCACTATACAAATCATAGCTTCTTGTTCTATACAAAGCTTTAACACCGACATTTATAGTTGGATTTAACTGACGGTGATAATCCATAATAAACACACCTGGGTAAGATACATTTTCTCTATGACTATGACCTATACTCTCTCCTATTGCCACAAAGATACCTACAAACCCTTCAAGAAAAGTCATTGAATTTATAGGACCATAACTAATACTTATCTCATTTTTCTTCTCCATAGGAAATACAGAGTCATCTGTTTGAGCAAAAGTATTGAAAGCAAATGTTGTCAAAAGCAAAAGTGCTATAAACTTTTTCATATCTTTATGGTTTATTTTGGTTATTTACTAAGTGTGTTGCAACAACTATGCCAAAAGATTTTCATTACAAAAAATAACGGCAAAAGCAAATGCCTTGCCGTTATTGTATGTATAATAGTCTATTGACTATCTGTTTACTTGGAATTTAGTTACTCCGTTTTTGATGAAGTCAACTATTTGGCTTGCAGCTGCAAGACCAGCGTTGATGTTAGCTTCTTTTGTTTGAGCACCCATTTTCTTAGGTGTTGCAAAGTAACGAGGAACGAAAGCTTTAAGTTCTTCATCGTTAGCAGGCATAATGTCTGTAACATATTTGAAGTCTTCTCTTTCAGCCAACAATTTAGCCATACCAACTTCGTCAATAACTTCTTTTCTTGCTGTGTTTACAAGACAAGCACCCTTAGGCATTTTTGAAAGAAGTTCGTAGTTGATAGAGTTCTTTGTTTGGTCGTTAGCTGGAATGTGTAGAGAAACATAGTCACAAGAAGAATACAAATCTTCAGCATCCTTAGCAACCTTTACTCCGTCAGCTTCCATTTTTTCTGCAGGAACGAATGGGTCAAGAGCCATTATTTCCATACCCATAGCTTTAGCTTTTTCAGCAACAAGTCTACCTACGTTACCATAAGCGTGGATACCAAGACGTTTGCCTTTAAGTTCTGTACCAGCTACTGGAGTGAAGTTTGTTCTTGCCATGTATATCATAAGACCCAATGCAAGTTCTGCAACAGCGTTTGAGTTTTGTCCTGGAGTGTTCATTGCAACTATACCTTTTGCTGTACAAGCTTCAAGGTCAAGGTTGTCGAAACCAGCACCTGCTCTAACAACTATCTTAAGGTTCTTAGCGTGGTCGATAACTTCCTTTGTAACTTTGTCTGAACGAACGATAAGAGCATCTGCATCTGCAACTGCTGCATAGAAATCGTTAACGTCTGTGTATTTTTCCAAAAGAGCAAGTTCAAAACCTGCTTTTTCTACTATTTCTCTGATACCATCAACAGCTGCCTTTGCGAAAGGTTTTTCTGTTGCTACTAATACTTTTGTCATCTTTGTATTATTGATTTTAAATTGTTGAAACAAAAAAAATGAATAGCGAGGAAGATATTTCCTCCTCACTATCCAATTATTTATTTATGCAAAATTATGCATTTTTCTTTTCAAATTCTTGCATGCAAGCTACAAGTGCTTGAACGTCTTCCAATTTACAAGCATTGTACAAAGAAGCACGGAAACCACCAACGCTTCTGTGTCCCTTGATACCTACCATACCTTGAGACTTAGCGAATTCCATGAATTCTTTTTCTTTGTCTTCGTAACCTTTAGCCATAACGAAGCAAACATTCATCAATGAACGGTCTTCTTTAGCTACAGTACCTACGAACATTTTGTTTCTGTCGATTTCGTTGTAAAGACAATCAGCTTTTTCTTGGTTAACTTTCTGTATCCATTCTACGCCACCGTTAGCTTTCAACCATTTCAAAGTTTCGTGCATAACGAAGATAGAGATTACAGGAGGAGTGTTGAACATAGATTCTTTTTCTATGTGGTTTCTGTAGTCAACCATTGTAGGAAGAACAGGAAGGTTTTGACGATCTGTTATCTTACCAAGAACATCTTCTCTAACGATAACGAAAGTAACACCTGCAGGACCAACATTCTTTTGTGCACCACCATAGATAAGAGCATATTTTGTAACGTCAACTGGACGAGACATGATATCTGAAGACATATCAGCTACTAGGTTAACTGGGCAATCCATGTCTTCTTTGATTTCTGTACCGTAGATAGTGTTGTTTGTTGTGATGTGGAAGTAATCAGCATCAGCAGGGATAGTGTAGCCCTTAGGAATGTAAGAATAGTTCTTATCTTCTGAAGAAGCAACAACTACTGTTTCACCAAACAATTTAGCTTCCTTAACAGCTTTCTTTGCCCAAACACCTGTTTGAAGGTAAGCAGCTTTCTTGTTAAGAAGGTTAGCAGGAACTGTGAAGAACTGAGTTGAAGCACCACCACCCAAGAAGATGATTTTATAGTTTTCAGGGATGTTTAGAAGGTCTCTCCATAGTTGAACAGTTTCGCTCATGATTCTTTCCCAACCTGGAGTTCTGTGAGAAATTTCCAATACACCTACACCTGTGTTATCGAAGTTAAGGATAGCTTCTCTTGTTGCTTCAGTAGCTTCCTTTGGTAAAACGCAAGGACCTGCGTTAAAGATATGTACTTTTGCCATTTTGTTTTTAATTTTAATGTGTTATAATTTCTTAAATAAACTATTCTGATATTGTTATCAAAGTAGATTGCAAATATAGTATATTTTTTTCAATTATAAGGCTTTTTATTGCTATTTTTTATCTCATCAGCATCAAAGAGCCTTTTTGAGTATAACTTCTTCCTTCCAAATCTGTGTATTTTATCACATAAACATATACGCCTTTGTCTGCAATATTTCCGTTTATTCTTCCATCCCATCCATTATCTATGCTTCTGCTTGAGAACATTTTCTTTCCATTTCTTGCATAGATTACTATTTCATAATTTGTCAAATCTCTATGAGCAGGCTTAAAGACGTTGTTTGTGCTTTCTGTTGGTGTGAAAGCATTTGGAACATACAGATTACCTTGATTAACCAGTTCCATCTCAGCACTATTATCCACCTTGTTTGATTTGTGTGTTACAGTCTGATTGTTTTCTACTATAAGCTTTGGAGTTTTATTTGCAGATACCTGATTCTGTACTTTTGTCTCTTGTTGTTTTGTTTCCACCACAGGAGTTATCTTTGTTTGTTCCACAGGCTTCACTTCCTTTTCTTCAATAGTATATGAAACATTAGTTTCTGCTTCTTTGGACAAAGAAGAATTACTATATTGTTCCACATTTTCAACTCTTCGTTTTACGGAATTATCTTCAAGAGTTAGCGTTCTATCTTTTGATTCTAGAAATTTTTCTTTTGATGTTTTTTGAGTTCCCTCCACCTTTGCCAATCTACTTTCAACATTCTTTCTCACAGGAGCATTAAACACCAGTAAAGCACCTACAACCAAGATTCCTATTCCAGCCAAAGCAAAAGTTTTGAAAGGAAAACTTTTTTTGGGAAGATTTGCCTCTATATTTGTCCACACATTATCTGACGGAGTTTGCTCCATACTCTTGAATCTCTCACCTAAATCTTTCATATCTTGTTTTTTACTCATTTCTTTCTCTTTCTATATTTAACAAAAACTCTTTCATTTTCTTTTTAGCTCTAAAGTTTATGCTTCTTAAAGTAACAGCTTTTATTTTCAAGAGCTGTTCTATTTCCTTGTAAGGCATCTGCTCCACCTCTGCCAAGTTAAAGATTATTCTCTCCAAGTCTTTCAATATTGAAAGAGAAGCCATTAACTCATCATTTGTAAATCTTTCAACGTCCAAATCCTCTTCATCTTCTTCTACAATAAACAATTCATCATTTATCTGTTCCTTGTAGGTTTTGTTTCTTAGAGCGTTGATGCAATAATTGGTAAAGAAGCGTTTCAACCAACCTTCAAAAGAGCCTTTACCGCTATATTTTCCTACGTTCGACAAAAGTTTTATAAAAGCATCCTGAAAAACATCTTCTGCGTCTTCCTTTGTCTTATGATAACGTCTGCAAATAGCATAAAGTTTAGCAGAATACTTATCATACAAAGCTTTCTGCCAGAGTTTATCATAATGTTTACAACCCTCTATAATATCTTTGTCGTCGCAGTTCATTTTCCTTATGACACAAAATAAAGAGTTTTGTTGCAAAAAGAATAAGAAAGATTTACTTTTCTTCCTTTTCCTGTAAAATGTCAGCTATATTAAACTTGATGGTTTTCTTGTTTCCCACAAAACCATAGGCATTGCTAACAGAATTGTTAATATACATAGGAGAAGTATTAACAGGTATAGAATGAACAACATTACTCAAGGTGTAAAGATATTCATAAGCATTCTTGTCTATCTTTGCAAGGACTACAGATCCTTTCAATGTGACATCATCAGACTTTCTGTGTTTTTTATCATCTTCTATAAAATCATCATACCAACGATTTAGGTAGTAAGATAGTTTCAGGACAAATTTCTGATTACGAAATTTATTATTGTTAAATACGCCATATTCATTATAACCTTTCTTGCCTATAACGCTAGTTACTGCAGACTTTTCAAAAAACACGCCATCAACAGATTCTTGTAATACCTCCACATAAGATACATCAACCATATCATCACAATATTTCAAATCAGGCAAAAGCATATAATAGTTTTCTCCACCATCATCCTGTATCTCTATATACAACACCAATCTGTCTTCTTCGTCCACCACAGTAATGTGTGCAGAAATACTATCCACCACAGGATTTGTAAGATTCATTCTTGTACTTCCCTCAGCTTTTCCATATCTTTCGTTCTCTATAGTAAAAGATATTTTATCATTATGTTGTGGTCTGTATGTAGAACTATACATTCTAAATAGAGAATTGTATGATAGTTTTTCTTTCCATTGGTCATTTACATACATATTTACATCTGCATTTTCTACACGTGGAGATTGCTCATTCTCCAAATACATTCCTGGTTTTGCAGAATGTGATATGGTAAAATTAACAGTAGAATCTTCCTCCAAAAAAGCAGCAACCACAAATTTATCATCGGCTAACTGGCCATTGTAATCTATTTCATACTCGCAGGAAGCAAGAAACAAAGAAAAAAATACTGAAAGGATTATTATCTTTTTCATTTTTCTATCTAAATTTTAAGGAATAAGAAAGTGTTGGTATTATAGGCATAATACTATATGCTGTCAATACGTTAGGTTTTTCTGAATTCATCACAAGGAAAGCATTTTTATGATTGTAGGCATTATAAACGCTCAAAGTCCAAGCTCTTTCGCCATATTTTACTTTCTTGGAATGAGTTATTCCAATATCTAATCTGTGATATGTTGGCAAACAAAGATTATTCTTTTCGCCATAGATATTCACTAGAAACATATTATCTATATTTGTTGCCAAAGGATTGTAATAGTTTGCAACAGGAATATTTGTCCTTGAGCCAGAATTAACTACAAAGGCGCAGTTTACATTCCAACCATTACCCAAACTGGAAGTAAGAACTATATTCAACTGATTTCTTACATCATATCTATCATAAAACTCTTTACCGTTGTTTATTGTTCCGTCTGCATATTGTCTTGTTGCCCAAGAGAGTGTATATGAAATCCAGCCAGAGACTATTCCAGCATTTTTTTGAACATTAAACTCTATTCCATATGCTTTACCTTCTCCCTGTGAAACAAGATTTTCCCAGTCTGTGGAAGAAGCAAAACTTGATACCCCGTCCTTATAGTCTATAACATTGTAGAGTTTCTTGTAATATGCCTCTATACCCATATTTATATCATATTTCCATTCATAAAACAATCCTGCAGAAAACTGATGGGCTGTAATAGGTTTTATCTTACCTGTGACTGGCAACCACATATCCGTTGGCAAAGAAAACATACCATTACTTAAAAGATGAATATTCTGATTCATAAGAGAGTATCCAGCTTTGAAAGACAAAGCATCTATAATAGAATATCTCAAACTGAATCTTGGCTGCAAGGAAGAATAAGTCTTTCCTTCCACAGAATAAATATTGTAGTTAAGGCCTTCTCTCAAAGATAGTTTATCTGTAAAGGTCATAACATCTTCCACATATATTCTAAACTCGTTGGCATCTTTCTCGTGATCCACCTTGTATGGAGCAGTATTTAGATGCAAATCCTCAAAACTATAATAAGAAGTTATCTCTGGAGTATAGTGATGATAAATATAGTTGAACCCAAAATCAAAGGTATTCCATCCATTGAGATAATAGTTATAGTTGTTTTTCAAGGTAATATCTTCCACGCCTGAATTGTAGTTGTATGTAGATTTGTAGTTATATCCCTCAAAATCATCATTCATATCGTTGGTATTACTGATTTTTGAAAAATACTTATTGTAGGAAAGAGAGAGATTGGAGAAAAATCCAGAAGACAACTCAGCTGCATAATCTATAGTGGCTATTACATTTCCCCAGGACACGCTGGCATCAGTATTGGAATAACTATCCATATAATCATCAGTCATCTCTATTCCGTAGGCATCTCTGCCCATATAGAAAGAAGCTGTAATAGAGTTCTTAGCATTAAATCTATGCTTTACCTTAGCGTTTATATCAGTAAAATAATACTGAAAATCAAAATCGCTATCGTCTCCATCTCTTTTGTTTTCAAAATAAATTATCGGTTTAAGTATCAAATCCATGTAGGTCCTTCTAAAAGAAAGAGAAAATGTTGTCTTATCCTTAATCAATGGACCTTCAAGATTTACCTTTGCAGAAATAAGACCAATAGAAAAATCTCCCTTGATTTTATCATTGGCTCCATCCTTGGTTCTAACGTCCATAACAGAAGAAGCTCTTCCAGAATAACTAGCAGGAAAAGCGCCCTTGTAAAAATCTATGTTTTTAATAGCATCTGTATTGAATGTGGAGATAAATCCCATAAGGTGATTAGGATTATATACTTCTATACCATCTATAAGGTAAAGATTCTGATCCACATTACCTCCTCTTACATACAAACCAGAAGATCCTTCCGTACCATTCTTTACTCCTGGCAAAGTCTGTATAGCTTTCAACAAGTCACTCTCTCCCATAAGTGTTGGCATAGAAGATACTATCTGAGGATTCACCTCCATCTTTCCAGGAATATTTTCCGTAACATATCTTCTTGATGCAGAAACATCCTTCACTACCACTTCTTGTATAAGTGAAGCAACCGAAAGATACACATCTATCGTAGTATCCTTTGTAAGATTCAGTTTCATTACCTTTTTTTCATATCCCACATAGGAATACTCTAGTTCCAAAGTATTGGATTTTGTAGTAAAGGTATAGAATCCATACACATTGGCAGTTGTTCCAGTCGTCCCTTGCAGGTTCCTAATAGTTGCACCTATAAGAGTTTCCTTAGTATTAGCATCATAAATAAAACCAGTTATCTTGTACAATTTTTGAGCGTGGGAAGATGCAAAAATTAGTATGCAAAAGAGAAACAAAAACAATCTTTTCATTTTCGCTTATTTCTTTTTCTGGACAGAGAATCCGAAGAAACCTAATTGTTCTCCCAATGCATAATACTTTCCATGACAATATGAAATAAGGCCTGCTTTCTTCAAGTCAAACTCTCCTGTCTTTTTGTCTATAAATCTTTCGTCTGCATTTACTCCTACAACCTTAGCAACAAACATATCGTGGGAGCCAAGTTCCTGTATGTTTACTACTTCGCACTCTATACTCAAAGGGCTCTCCATAATCATCCATGTATTGATATGAGGAGCTTTCTGTGGAGTAAGACCTGTTTCTATAAACTTGTTGTAATCCCTACCGCTTTTCACGCCACACCAGTCTGTTTCCTTTGCTAGTTTTTCTGTAGTAAGATTGATAACAAAACAGCCTGTACGTTTTATAATATCATAACTATGACGTGTCTTTCTTACTGATATGTAGCACATAGGAGGTTCTGAACAAATAGTTCCTGTCCAACCGATAGTAATAATGTTTGCCTCTGAAATATCTTCTCCACAACTTACCATTACTGCTGGCAATGGGTAAATCATAGTACCTTTTTTAAATTGTTTTTTTGCCATTGTATTATTTTTTGCTAAATGCTTGTTTTACTTATTTAATAACCCCTTTAAAATTCTAACTTCTTGAGGAAGATACTTATCCACATTCTTTCCAAAAGCCAGCATCTCCCTGATAAAAGAAGAAGAAACAATCTCTTCCTCTGGCTTTGTCATAAGAAATACTGTCTCTATATCATGGGATAGTTCATTATTGATACGTGCTATATTTGCCTCATACTGATAATCCACCATATTTCTCACTCCACGCAATATATAACTGGCACCAACTTTCTTGCAATAGTCCACAGTAAGACAATCAAAACTGTCTATCTCTACATTATCATATTGTTTAAAAACTTTCTCTAGCCAGTCTTTTCTCTGCTGCAAAGAAAAACAAGTTTTCTTGGCTGTATTCTCACCTATAGCAACAATAATCTTGTCAAACATAGGCAAAGCCCTTAAAACAATAGACTCGTGTCCCTTGGTAACAGGGTCAAACGAACCTGGAAATATCGCTATATTCATTTGTTTCATATCTAGAGTGTATCATATTTTATCTGGCAAAGTTACGAAAAAAAAGAAAGCCAATCTCTTGAATTTTACGTAAATTTGCAAAAAGTATATTTTTTCAAATTGACAACCATATAAGATTATATAAAAAATGAATAATATCAAACATCTTTTCATATTGTTTTCTCTAACTTTATTTCCTTTTGTTTCTTTTGCTCAAGGTTTTGAAGAATCTGCTCTAAAAGTAATCAACCGTTGGACAAAAGATTCTATGCCTGTAAAGGTTATGCTATCTTTAGAAAAAGATTCTATGGATTGCGATCAAATCTTCTATTATCTCAACAACGACACACTTGTAATAGAAGCTAGCAGTCCCGTATCTGCGTGTTATGGATTCTATCATTGGGCAAAGAGTAAGAATGCAGGCATCTTCACATGGAATGGGTCAAGGTTTGAAAAGCCCAAAGATATTTTCACAAAACCAACAACATTACACACTCCTTATCGTGACCACCAGTATTTCAACGTTGTAACATACGGCTACTCCACAGCATACTGGGATAAAGAACGATGGGACAAAGAGATAGACTGGATGGCTTTGCACGGAATAGATATGCCTTTGTTCCTACTGGCACAAGAGTATGTAGAACGTGAGGTTTTCAAAGATATGGGACTTTCAGACGAAGAGTTAAACGAATGGGAAGTTGGTCCTAGTCACCTGCCATGGAAACGTATGGGAAACCTTAGTGGTAATAGTTTTGATGGTCCACTAGGAAAAGACTGGCACGAAAGTCAAATGGAACTGGCTTTATATGTTATGAATAGAATGAAAGACCTTGGCATGAAACCTATATGTCCTGCTTTTGGAGGTTTTGTTCCTAAAGCAATTGCCAATCACTACCATGTAACACTAGATACTACAGGTTGGGACTGGATGCCTAAAGAATATTGCAACTATCGTGTTCGCCCAGACTCTCCTCTTTTTGCTGAGATAGGTACAAGATTCATTCAAAAGTGGGAAAGTCATTTTGGCAAAGGAAAATATTATTTGAGCGATTCTTTCAACGAGATGGAGATTCCTTCCGACACCAATCTTATGGCAAAATATGGAGAAGCCGTATACAGAAGTATTCACAATGCCAACCCAGAGGCTGTATGGGTAATGCAAGGCTGGACTCTTGGTTATCAACGCTGGCAATGGGGTAATGGAATCTTCTCCTCTCTTACCAAACATGTACCACAAGACAGATTTTATCTGCTCGACATGGCTACCGACTACAATTGTTGTTTCTGGAAGAATAGTTTCAATTGGGAGTATTATAATAGTTTTAATGATCATCCTTGGGTATGGTCTGTCATTCCAAATATGGGTGGAAAGACTGCTTTCACAGGAGTATTGGAACATTACGCCAACGGGCGTATAATAGCACAAGAATCTGAAAACCGTGGCAAACTTACAGGTTTTGGCATGGCTCCAGAAGGACTGGACAACAACGAGATGATTTACGACCTGCTATGTGACGCAGCCTACAAAGGTACAACAGAAGAAATCAATCTGGAAGAATGGATAAAGGAGTATCTCAGATGCAGATATGGTGTTATTCCTCCTATGGAAGAGTTTTACACAAGTCTATTGCAAAGCATATATTCTTCTTTCCTTGATCATCCTCAATTCGGCTGGCAAGTACGCAACAACATCATTGGACAAGGCTCCGTAGCCACAGATTCTCTTTTCTGCCAGCAAGTTGAGCATCTGTTCTCTCATTACAAAGAACTAGAGGAAATATCCAACGCTTTGAGTAAATCAGAAAAAAAGTTACTAGAAGCAGACCTTATAGAAATCGCAGCCCTTTACCTTGCCCACAAAGTAGAAACAATAAATAGTCAGATTACCAAAGCATTGGACAACAACGATAAAACCGAAGCACACAAGCTGTTATCTTTGGCAGAGAAGACTATGCTGGAGCTTGACGCCATATTGGAAAAACATCCTACCTACAAACTGAACAGATGGGAAAAGCAAGCCATAAACCAAGCCAACAACAAAAAAGACAGAAAACGTAACGCCATAAATGCTAGACGTATAGTAAGTGTATGGTATGGAGACCACAAAGCAGACGAACCTGTAAACGATTACTCTTGTCGTCTATGGTCTGGACTTATTAGAGATTACTACCTACCAAGAATGAAAGAAACCTGGCTGAAAAAGATTGACAACAAAGATTTTGACCAGATAGCCTTTGAAAACGAATTTGTAAACAAAGCCCCAAGACTAAGCAAGGCAAAGAAAATCAAAAACAAAAACATCATTTCTCACCTAACAAATTTGATATTTGACAAACAATAAATAAAACTTCGTTTCGCTGGCGTAACTCTTCGTTTTATTTTTCTAACTCTTCGTTTTAGAAAATTTTTATTTGATGTTTTTTGAGCAAAAGAAAATACTGATAAAACAAAAAAAAGCCCTCGAAAAATTCCGAAGGCTTTTATGTATTATGAAGTTTATATCAAAACTTATGCGTAAAGTTCTTCAAAGATCTTACGTAGTTTTGGTGATTCACGAAGTTCTTGTAGAGTGAATTCTGCGTGACCTTTTGTATAACCATTACCCATGATCATGTTAACGTCTGAACCTATACCTTCAGCTCCTAGAGAAGCTTTTGTGAAGCTTGTAGCCATAGAGAAGAAGTAAACAACGCCGTCGTCTTTTGTACAAAGAACAGCTGTCATTTCTTGGTCTGGAACGTTTACACAGTTGATAGTAACGTCTGCCATCTTACCATTTGTAAGTTCAGAAACTCTTTCGTAGATTTCTACAGGAGTCTTTCCTGCAACAGATTCTACTACATCACAGAATTCAAGGTCTTTCAAACGGTTAGTTGATTTAGGGCTGTTTGTCAAACCTATAACCTTACCTGTAACACCTACACGTTTCTTAGCTTCGTAAGCACAAAGCATACCGCTCTTACCACCTGCACCAAGGATAACTACGTTTTGGCCATATTGGCAAAGTTTAGCTGTTTGAGCTGGAGCACCTGCTACGTCAAGAGCTGAAAGAGCTAGTTTTTCTGGCATATCGTCTGGAATCTTAGCATAGATACCGCTTTCAAACAAGATAGCTTTACCTTTGATATCAACTTGGTCAACGTCTGCTTTTACGTTAAGGATTTCGTCGATACGCAATGGAGTAAGTGAAAGAGAAACCAATGTAGCGATACGGTCACCTTCTTTTAGGTCTATTTTACCCTTAAGAGCGTCACCTATTTTTTCTACTTTACCAAGAAGCATACCACCAGAACCAGTACGACGGTTACGATGTTTTCCTTGTAGTTCTACATTGTAGAATATTTCTTTCTTAACTTCTTCTATTATTTTTTCTTCGCTAGCGCCTTCACCTGCTTGAGCTTTAGCGTAGTTGTGAATATCTGTGAAAGATGCTGAGTCAATATTTAATGTTTGAACATCGATAAGTATTTCGTTATCATATATTTCGTCCATATTGTTATCCAACTTGTTAGCTGGCTGTGGAAGAACGCCTTTAGGCTCAATTACACGGTGTGTACCGTATTTATTTCCTTTTTTTTGCATAGTTCTATAAATGTTTTTTTGTTATTTTTAATGAATTCGGTTGCAAAAATACAAATTATTTTAATTATTTGCTAAACTTTCGCTACGTTTTTTTATCACTTTGTTCGGATTTACAGAAGTTTTGAAACTAAACATCTTTTCTCCCGCAGAAGTAAAGAAGAAAACTTCTCCAGATGTTGTGTAGTTTTTCGCATCTGTCACGGCTATCAAACCATCTTCCATAACATTTACGTGATAAGGCATAAGCATACCTTCTGGTCTGTCTTTCATTAAAAGAGTAGATGCAGATCTTATGTTACTACACTCAAGAGTAGATAAGCCAAAAGACTTACTATCAGCATAATCTACATAAAAATAATAAATCAATCCTAAAGATTGGTCAATATCAAAGTCTGTCATTTTTATGTAAACACTATCAACCAGCTCATTATTTCTTATATGAGCAAGCATTGGCAAACCTGAATAGTCTCCCATAGACAAAACATAGACGTTGTCGCCATAGGATTTCACAGTTGTAGGATTGATTCTAACAGATATTAGAGTATCCACGCTAAATGTTGATAAATCTATAACAGAAACTGAATTATCATAGTTTGGATAAGATAAACCGCCAGAGTTTGCCACATATAGTTTGTTGTTAGCAATGGCAAGACCTTCAGGATTTCTTCCTTGTGTGGAAAGAGTGGCAACAACTTTCTTAGAGGAAGTAGAGATTTTCACCACATTACCATCGAAACATGAAACATAAACATATCCGTCCTTATGAACCAAATGCCTTGGCTGACGATTTACTCCTTGGGCGTTAGTAATAGTAATGATTTTTTCCAATACTCCATTACTATTCATAACTGTTACAGCTGCGCTACCTGTAACAACAGTCCAGAAAGTATTACCTACTTTTATCATATCGTTGGCTGTTTCTCCCAATCCAAGATTGTTTGCTTTGGAAAAATAATCTGTAATAATGGAATTGCTGCCTGTACAGAAAAAGTCTATAGCTGAATTATTCTGTCCCATAAGACCTTCACACATAACATAAAAGCCATTGACATTCTCATAATTATCAGCAAAACCTTTTTCTCTCTTTTCCTCTGGATCTTCACAAGAGATAATCACTCCCACAAGAAGCAACAAAGAGAGAAATTTTGATAAATTAAAAATTCTTTTCTTCATGATTTTGTTATTTGTTGTTTGTTATTTTTTCGGTTAAAAGTTTATCTCTGCCTTAAGGCTGAAATTTCGTCCCATCATAGGGTAAGCTCTCACTACCTCATACTGCACATCAAATATGTTTTTTATATCTAAAGTAAACTTATAGTTAATTTTTTTAAACATTTGAGAATATGAAATATTTGCTCCACAATCTGCATAAGCTTTAAGAATATTCTGTTCTGTATTTTCTTGCAAAGAATATCGCTTATCCACAAACATTCCCGTAAAACCAAAATTAAAGTTTTTGTAGTCCATAGAAAATATTGCAGAGACTAAATTCTCTGGCATATAAGGAAGAAGTTGTCCATAGGTAAGAGAACTTTCTTCCACATCTTCTGCATGTTGATAGGAATAGTTAAGTTTCAAAGACAAAACAAAAGGCTGAAAGTCTGCCTTAACTCCACACTTTAAGTCCATTCCATATATTTCCACCATTCCATAGTTAAGCATCGACCATAGAAAAACGTTTCTTGGAATGGCTACTATTTTATCTTTCACATCGTTGTGATAAAGACTCAACTCGGTTGAGAAGAAAAAGTCTCTATAAGAAAACTCGTAGGTATTGGTCAAAGATATCTGTTTTGTCTTCTCTGGTTTCAGGTTTCTGTCACCCATTTGTCTATAGTACATCTCGTTGAATGTAGGCATTCTAAAGATATCCTTAAAGAACAAACTGGCAGTATAGTTCCCCCTCTTGTAGAACAAAGAAACAAATGGAGAAAAATGATTTTTGCTTTTGTCTCCTCCAATATACTGGTCCAGATAGAAAGAATGTAAAGCATTTGCACTAATATAGAAGTGTTTAGCAATATTCCAATCCATTACCAAAGCAGTAAGAGAAGCTAATCTTTCAGGTTCTGCATCTATAGTCGTAGGGGCATATAAGGAAGTATGATAGATATCGTTGGTAAGTGTGAAGAAAAGGTTTTCCTTGTGCTGAAAACTTACAGCATTATTGTCGTACAACAGCCTTTGAGTATATCTATCATCTACGCCACCCATACCATTGAAGTAATGAGGGTCTAGGTATTCTGTAAAGTTCCAGTCAAACTTTGCATTATTCTTATAGATAAGCTTATCAGAAATATAAGATGTGTAAGTTGCCTGAAGAAACGCATTCTCATTATACAATCTCTGCTTGGAATTCTGGTAATACAAAGTAACACTTGCAGGCAAACCTCTGTTGGAATAGTAATAGTAAGCCTTAAGTTTCAAAGTATTGTTCTTATTGAAATCGTGGAACCAATTCAACTCAGCATGAGTAGAAAAGAGGTCGTTGTTTTCCCTCATAAGTTCTTCTGTCTGAAAATTCTGACCACTACCATATTTCAACACATAAGGGTATCTTCCGTCGCTATTACTCATATCTAAATAGGTTGAAAGAATATCTTTGCTTGAAAACCTATGAGCAAGGAAAAGATTGCTATTTGCCGTATTGAAGGAGCCATAAGATATAGAAAAAGTACCTTTGGTTGACAACATTCCTAGAGAAGGTTTCCTTGTCTCTATACTAAGACTGCTAGCAGAAGCCAAAGAAGTTGCCGTTGGTAAAGTGGGAGTAAAATTACCATTAGCCATAAGTATGTTTGAGACGGAAGAAATAGAATATTTACTCAAATCTACTTGTCCAGACTGATTGTCAAAAAGACTTACGCCATCATAAAGTATTGCTGTATGATTGGCTGACAATCCCCTAACGCTCACGGTTTTTACTCCACCAAGTCCACCATAGTCCTTAACCATAGTACCACCAAGAAACTTAACCGCTTCTCCTACCGACAATACATTTATAGACTGAATATCCTTGGCTGTAAGTTTGCTGACAGAGGTACGTTGTTGTACATCTTCCTGTTTGGATACTACAAGCACACTATCCAATGTCTTTGTCTTCAGACTATCCTGAGCAAAAACACCAGTACAACCCAGTATCAAAACAAAAAGTAAGATAAATTGCTTCTTCACTACCCCTGCAAATTGTTTGTTATTTTTCCAACTTGCAAAGATAGTAAAAAACAGCAAAACATTATTAGTTTATAGTAAGTATCTCTCTATATTTTGGCAATGGCCAAAGTTCATCATCAACAATAAGTTCCAACTTATCAACATGATAACGTATAGATTCAAAGTATGGAAGCACTCTATCGTGATACTCTATCGCACGTTCTCTGTCACTTTCTATTCTATTGGCGACCTTGCGGGCTTCTGTCATATCTATTATATCCTGTTTGATAGTTGCAATATGTTCTGAAAGTTCTTCTATAAGAGAGTCATTGTGAGCAGACAAACGCAAGGCTTTATCCTTGTCATATACCTGATGCATCTTGCATACATTCTCTAGCAAGGTAGATTGATATCTCGTTGCTACAGGCAAGATATGATTCAAGACTATATCTCCCAAAACTCTTGACTCTATCTGTACTTTCTTAACGTATGTATCCCATTTCACATCATTTCTTGCAGATAGTTCTACACGATTCAATACTCCTGTGGATTCAAACATCTTTACGCTTTGCTCTGATGTGTAGGAGTCAAAAATAAGAGGCACACTATTTTCACAATCCAATCCTCTTCTTTGAGCTTCTTCTTTCCATTGGTCGCTATAACCATTTCCATCAAAACGTATAGCTTTGGATTCCTTTATATATTGCTGTAAGACAGAGAAGATAGCATGTTCTTTCTTTTCTCCAGCATTTATCTTGGCATCAACTGTAATTTTAAATTCCTTAAGTTGTGCTGCCACACACGCATTCAAGGCTATCATACAACATCCACAATTGGCAGAAGAACCTACAGCACGAAACTCAAACCTATTGCCTATAAATGCAAAAGGAGAAGTACGGTTTCTATCTGTATTGTCCACAAATACTTCTGGGATATGAGCTACACCTAGCTTCATCTGTCGTTTTTCATCCAGAATTATAGCCTCTTCCTGTGTAGAGTTTTCTAGTTTATCCAATACTGCAGAAAGCTGTTTTCCAAGGAATACGCTTATGATAGATGGTGGTGCTTCCTGTGCTCCCAATCTATGAGCATTGGTTGCTGTCATTATGGATGCTTTAAGCAAAGCATTATTGCGATATACCGCCATAAGCACATTAACAAGGAAGGTTACAAATCTTAGGTTTTCCTCTGGAGTCTTTCCAGGAGTAAGAAGACCTACTCCGCTATCTGTTCCCAAAGACCAGTTGTTGTGCTTACCAGAACCATTTATTCCCTTGAAAGGTTTTTCATGTAAAAGGACTTTAAACCCATGCTTGCTGGCAATACGGTTCATAATTGACATAACTATCAAGTTTTGATCCACAGACAAGTTAGTTTCCCCAAAGATAGGAGCCAACTCAAACTGATTTGGAGCCACTTCGTTGTGTCTTGTCTTAAGAGGAATACCATATTTGTAGGCTTCAAACTCAAGTTCTTTCATAAAAGCCTGCACCCTTGTTGGAATAGCCCCAAAGTAATGATCTGAAAGCTGCTGATTTTTGGCAGACTCATGACCAAACAAAGTACGACCTGTTATCTGCAAATCGGGACGTATAGCGTAAATCTCTTCATCCACAAGAAAATACTCTTGCTCCCAGCCAAGATATGAATAAACCTTCTTAACAGACTCATCAAAATAGTGGCACACATCTGTTGCTGCCTTATCCACAGCCTCCAAAGCCTTGAGTAATGGAGTTTTGTAATCTAATGCTTCTCCTGTATATGAAACAAAAATTGTAGGAATACACAAGGTGTCATCAACTATGAATGCTGGAGAAGAAATATCCCATGCTGTATATCCTCTGGCTTCAAAGGTGTTTCGTATGCCACCATTTGGGAAACTAGAGCCGTCAGCTTCCTGTTGTGCAAGGAGTTTACCAGAAAACTCTTCTATCACATCTCCTCCAGGCATACCTGCATACTCTATGAATGAGTCGTGCTTTTCTGCAGTTCCCTCTGTAAGAGGTTGAAACCAATGTGTATAGTGTGTAGCTCCCATTTCCATAGCCCACAACTTCATACCCACAGCAACATCATCGGCAAGATTTCTGTCAAAAGGAGCTCCTTGGTCCAAGACCTTACTGAAAGCTTTATATGTTTCTTTGGAAAGATATTTGGACATCTGCTTGCGTCCAAAGATGTTTCTTCCATAAAATTCTGAAGTAAGACTTTCTGGAGACTCTACAGCAATAGCATGCTTCTTTGATAATCCCCTGATGATATCAAATCTTAGATTGCCCATAATGTTGTTGTATTTGTATTTATCCCTTATTTAGATTTTGCAAATATAATCATTATTTTCACAAAACCTAGTCTTTCTCTCAAGAAAAAGTTAAAAATAACTCTTCGTTTTAGAGGAATAACATCAAAAGATAATTT
>JAGHSX010000090.1 GCA_018065645.1 Candidatus Scybalousia scybalohippi | reverse complement strand
CAGTAACAATGTTTTGTGAGAAACCGCTGAGGCTAATAATCATAGCCATCAGAAGGAAAAGTGTCCTTTTCATCTTTTTTGGTTTTTTGTTAATAATTAAGTTAATTAAATTGTTTTATTTTATCTTTTTTCAAATATAAAATTCTTATACTATGTTTCGCATAGATATACTATTAGCCCTGTATGTACACCATACATTAGCATACATACAACGGCAAAAGGTTAATTAAAGTCCGATGTATTCCCTGTATTGTACCCTTGATGAGTCAGTTAAAAAACATATAGCGTATATCATAGGCAGTAGTTTATTTGTTTATAGCAAATATTAAAGTGGCAAATTTAGTGAAATTCTATGATTTTTACAAATTATCAAGGCAAAATCTGCTCAACACAAAATATAATGCCCTACAATATAAGCACTTAAAAAAACAAAGAATTTATCTTTATTTTTAAGAGAATCTTGTGATTTTTTCCTTAAAAGAAAAAGTGGTTGGGAAAATAAAACGACAAGTTACTTATTCGTCTTTGTCTTCTATAGTTTGCAACCCATGAGGGTTGATAATGGTTACACTATCGAAGACCTCGTTGGCAGTCAAACCATCACCAAAGTCTTGACCTGAAGAAGAGTATCTGCGTATTGGCCTGTGAGTATAAACTATTTTTTGATCTTGTTGCCAATACAGGTCTTTACAATAAATAGTGTCTTTGGTATTAAGATTTACTATTCTAATGGAATCTTTTAGATAGACAACATCTGTAGAGTCGTATGAAATAGCATACTTGGCTGTAAGAATAGTCTTGGTAGTCAAATCCTGATTAAGAAATGTTACCTTAAGTCCTTTTGGAAATATTGTCCTGGCATTATCACCAGAATAGGATTCTACTTTGGAAGCATTTAACACAGCCATTACTTCCCCATTTTTGCTACGATACAGGGTAATATCCTGCAAGGTTTGTATTGGTTTGTTGTAGAAATCCTTGTTGGGTTTACCATGATAGTCTCCCGTACAGGAGGATAAAATAAACAACAATACGAACAAGGCCAGCATAGACCTTATTCGTATCGCTGAAAATATATGTTTGATTGTGTGTTTCACTATCTTGTTCTAACTGTAGCAGTACCTCCAATCCAACTACCAACAGATACTGAAGCGCCAGCAGTACCACCTTCAAAGAATAAGTTTTCTTTAGTTGGGAAACGGCCATGAGCAGCATTCATTACTCTGTTTGCGTCTGCAGCTATAGATGGGTCAAGAGATTTAGCTCTTGCAGCTTCATCGTATGCAGCAAATGCAGCATTTTGTCCTGGAGTAGCAAGGTACATATTTGCAACCAACAAAGTAGCTTTTCCTGCAAGAGATTTGTCATAGTTAGCAGCTCTACGAGCAGCTTCTCTTGCTGCAGAGTAACTCTTTGCACGAGAAAGAGCTGTTGCTCTTTGGAAAGCAGCTTTTGCTTTTGTACCAACGTCTTCTGAAGTATTTTCTGCTTCTTCTAGATATTTAGCAGCAGATTCAAATTCTTTCTTTCCAAGAAGCATTTGTCCCATAAGGAAAGCACTCTTTGGTGTAGGCTCTAGTTTGTGTAGGTTTTCTGTTGCAGCAAAGAATAGTTCACTTTCTGTACAACCCTTGCTGTTAAGAGCAGTAGTTATTTTCTTCAACAAAGCCAAATCTGTTGGAGTTTCTTTGAAACGGTTCTCATAGATAGGTATGATTTTATCACAAGAAGCGTATGGTTCAATAAGTTTTTCCAATGCAGCTATGTTGTTACGTGTATTGTCTAATTCTTTTTGCAATTTAGCTATTTTCTTTTCATCTCCCTGTTGAGTTGCAGCATCAAGTTCGTTTGCTGTTTGTGTAAGAGAGTGGTCCATAGCTTCTGATGCATAATCGTAAACATCAAACAAGATAGACATTTGTTCTGTAGACGCTTGTATAGATACAAGGTATTGAATAGTTGCTTGAAGATACAAAACGCAATATTGTTGATCTAGTTCCTGACCACCTTCTTCTGCAGCTTGCTTGTAAAGATTGTAGATAGTAGTTTTTTCATTTGGTTTGTATTGTTGGTATGCTTGAGCCTTACGAGCTGTGCAATTCCATTTTTCACCAAATGCTTCTGCTCTCTTATCATTCATCCAAAGGATTTCATTGAAATAGTTTTCTCTTTCCTCTGCAGTAGCAGCTGTTGCGTAAAGGTTAGCAAGAATGTTTCCACCTCTTACGTATGTGTTTGTGTGATATTTTGGACAATGCTCTACAACCATTTTCCATGGTTCGTAAGCATCTTTCCATTGCTTTTGTTTGTAGAACTCTTGATACAAAGAGTTATTCATTACGCACTCAGAACTATCTTCTGGAGTTGCTCCATATTTTTGAGCAAACGCACTACCAGAAAACATAAACGCTGAAAGGGCTAAGAATAATGTTATCTTCTTCATCTCGTTTTTATTGTTTTTATTTTTTATTGATTATTATTTGCTAAACTATTTTCTATTTATATTTTCTTTGAACAAACCAACGATCTTTGGCTGTGATAGACAATCCTATTCTGAAATAATCTTCTTTTATCAAACCATCTTCGTGTGTTCCCATTTTGCCATATTCAAAATTGAAGTTGATATTTGTTCCCAATTTCTTAACAGGCATAGCGAATCCAAAAGATATTCCAAGTTTTGAGATTCTATGGTCTTTCAAATAAATATAGCCATTATCAAAATTTACACCTGCTCTGTAAGCAAATCTTTGTAAATATCCTCCATAAATATTAGGAACAAATTCTGCGCCAAAGTTTAGTTTTAGGTTATCTTTCATAATATCTGCTGTACTTTCTCCCTGGAAAGAATAATCGCTCCAAGCAGTATATGTAGCATCTGCACCTACAAACAATTTGTTTGTCTTTTCGTATGAAATACCTCCAGATATTCTTTGAGGCATATTGATATTTCCCTTAGTCTTGCTGAATTCTATTGTGTCCTGTACATATTCTGCTCCTGCATACTGGTAGTATGTGTAATAGAATGCAACATTGTTGGTATTGTATTGCATAGGTAGAGAATAAGTAAGACCTATTCCCAGTCTGTCTCCATTAGTCAGTGGTTGGAAGTATTGCAAACCAAAATCAAATGAAAATGCTGAAACATTGTAGTTTACTTCTCTTCTATCGTTAAGATAACCTGTTGTATCTATGAATGCAACAGTCGCATTTCTGGCAATATTTCCAAAAATGTATGAAGCATTTACACCAATAGAAAATCTTTTCCAGAAATCGTTGAACAAAGGTTGATAAGCAAGACCTAAAGTTATTTTATCCAACTCCCCTGTACCTTCAAAAGATTTTGTATATCCTGGAACAAGAGCTGAAGCTGGAACAGTTTCTGCAGATTTGTAACTAACATCTGAAAGAGGAGAAAGATTTATACCTGCTTTCAAATATTTTGTGATTGGAAAACCAAAAGAAATATTTGTAAGTTCTGCCAAGAAACTATTAGAAGAATGTTCATTGGTAGATATTGTTCTCCAGCCCATAGAAAATCCTATGTCGAAAACAAAAGACTGGGTATCTATTGCAGAATATGATGCTGGGTTAAGAGTATTAACAAGAGTATTGCGATGCAATGCCTGCCCAACTCCTCCCATAGAGGCAATAGTTTGATTGCCTATCATATCTGTTCCACCTATTCCGTAACGAGAATAAGGAGAACTCATAGAATATTGAGCCATAGAGGTAAATGAAACCAAAAGGCCAAACAATAATGCTACTAGTCTAAATTTCTTTTGCATGAATTTCCAATATATTTTTAAGTCCATAAAGAAGCAAATCAGGAACATATTCTATTTTGTGTTGCAGGTTCTTGCTTATAAACTCAGCATCTCCTCCTGTAAGTACAACTTTTATGTCCGAATTTTCCTTATGGTATTTTTCTATTATGTTCTCTATCTCTGACAAAGTACCATTTATCACTCCAGAAGCAATACAATCCTGTGTTGTCTTGCCACAAAGAGAAACTTTGTCTATACGACTAATTAACGGCAAATTTGCTGTAAAATTATGCAAAGCATTGTATTTTATCATAAAACCCGGAGCTATGCTTCCGCCTTGATAAATACTGTTTTCGTCTAAATAGTCATAAGTAATGCAAGTTCCTGCATCTATTACCAAAACACTTTTCTCAAACATAGCCCATACTGCAAACACAGCTACCAATCTATCCTCCCCAAGAGTTTCTTTGCTGGAATAGTTGTTGATGAAAGTATTCTTGTTTGAGATTTTATTCTCTTGAAACCTAGGTTCTATTTCACAAAGCAAAGTCTTAGCAGAATAAAGTTTGATTCCTAAATGCTGAAACATATTCTCCAACTCAGCATTGGCATCTTTACTACGGACAGAACTATAGACAGCATCGGAAATAGAGAACTGATTCAATAGGTCTTTGACCTTACTCTCATTAAATTCCGAAACCGTATCTGCAAAAATTATATCATTTTTGTCAAATACGGCTAACTTATCTTTAGTGTTGCCTCTGTCTATCGTAAGTATCATTCTACTGTAATAGGTATTGGATTGTCTTGGATAAATTCCTGGAATGTTGAGTACTTCTCATAAGCCTCTCTTTCCATCCAGCAAGCATCGTAATCCAAAGGAGTATTGTTGGAATCGTAAATACTATATGTCTTTTTTATCAATTGATTTGCTGAATCAAAAAAATATTCAGATTGTTCAAAGGCTACCTCTGCACAACCAGAGTTATAGGTATTGTAGTGCCTTACAAAATAGCAAAGTTTGGAATCTTTGTCATACAATCTTTCATAGATATAGTCCCAGGCTTGATTGGTACTATACACATATTCCTTAACGTATGTGAAAGGTTCTTCGTTTTCATCTTTTGCCACCACAACATCAAACCTTGTAACCAACATAGTATCTGTTTCTGTTGTATTAAGGTAAGCGCCTATTTCTGGACTATAGTTGTAAATAGCGTAGCGTTGAATCAATGTATCTTGCTGACGAAAATCTTCTATAAGGTCAACAATAGAGTATATCTTATCTACGAGTTCCTGAGCTTCGGAGGTTTCAACTTCTATGATGGTTGCTTCATCGTCTATTTCGTCTTCATCTCCTTCTGTTAAGCTTTCTTCTGATGGGATAACATCAGCATCAAAAGAATTGTCTTCCACCTGTGCAAAAAGCATTGTAGAAAAACTTAAACAGGTGAAAGACAATAAAAATATTTTCTTCAACAAATTCATTATTTTGTTTGAATCTTTTTAATCAACGTCTAGGAACAGAGGGTCCCAAGGTGGAAGCATCTCTGCTTTGGAATCAAGTATCTTAAGTATGTTTTCTGGAACATATTTCTTATCAACAACAAGACGGAACATATATTCGTCAAACCATTCGTCTGTCATTATAAGATTTCCTTCGTATCCAGCACTTGGACCCCAAGAGTTTTCTATCAACCATTTGATTGCTTTACCGTTTTCGTCTAGGTCAACACCTTTCAATGTCATTGCGTGAGTTGAACCTGAAGCAAATGTTTGGATTCTTTGCTTTTTGTCCATTCCGAATTTAACATCAAAGATAGTTTCGTAGTCAAAATTATTAAGATCTAGTGTGCCTGTTTCTGAATCGTAACATTTGCCAACATCACAAGAAAAGTACATAAGTGTAGAATCTTTGATAGATGCGATAGCCATTTGTTTGATATCATCAGCAGGAAGGTTGATATATTTCCAATTGTGTCCGTCCATTGTGTGACGGTCATTTTCTACTTCGTAAAGTTTGTAGAATGGACGAGAAGGGTCATTCATCAACATAACATAAGAATTTACCAAATCTTTTCCTATATGTTTTTCATAAAAAGATTTAGGAGTATATTTCTCTGTACTGATAACTTTACCTGAAGCATCTTTCAATGTATAAGTAAACTCTGTTGTAGGTTCGCCATAAGCCATAACAAGCATACGATAAATTTCTGAAAGCATTTCTATCTTTCTTGATTCTGCTTTAGCTTCTGCTTTGATTCCTCTAAGTTCAAGAGCATCTTCTTTCAATTTCAAAGTAATAAGGTTATCTATGCGAGAAGTATTGTTTGAATTGAAAGTTTCTGGCTGTACTGTTGAAGGAACAACACCATATTTTGTCACCAAGTCTATAACTCCACAGAATGTACCACCATCTGAAAGAACATTTTTGAACAACCAGTCATTGTGTTGGCTAGTTAAAGGTTCTGATTTGTGTTTCAAAACTAAAGTAAGAAACATATTACTCTTCTCCAATTGGTCATAGAAGAATAAATAGTTTTGTGAAAGTTCAAAAGCTCCAAGATTGTACTTTTGAATCATTTCGTTTCTCAATACATTGAAACCAGAAAACATCCAACAACGACCAGATTGTTTTTGGTCTGAGATTCCTTTGTTAGGAACAACATTTGAAAAATGTACATCTCTGTTAGCTTTTATATTAGGATTTGTTGCCAACTTCTTGATGTCATTGTTTGCTGTTATTTTGCTAAGGGCTTTGTTTGCACCTAGTTTTTCATAACCTGCCTTTATTTTGTTAAGTTGGTCTGTTGTAAGGCCACCATTTCCGTTTTGAGCAAAAGCAGAGAATGATAAAGCAATTGCAAATAAGCTTATTATTATCTTTTTCATTAGTCTAGGGAGTTTTATTTGTCCATTATTTCATTAAGAGCGTTGTTGTAAACGTGCTTGTACTGGCTGATTGTACCAAAGTCTTCATCATCTACCTTGATTTCACCCTTTGTTACTTTACCTATTGCAAGGCAAGGAATACCTGCTTCCTTAACCATTGATATGAATTCATTGTATTTTTCTTCGTTGATTGTTAGGACAACTCTTGATTGGCTTTCACCGAATAGGAATGAGTCCAAACGAACTTCGCTATCTGATATAATATCAAAACCAAAGTTTCTTATCATTGCACTTTCTACAAGATTCATAAACAAACCACCATCACTAACATCGTGAGCTGATTCTACCATACCTGAACGGATAAGTTTCTTAACAACTTGTTGCAAAGCGTATTCTTTGTCCATATCGAAGTAAGGAGCTGGAGAAAGTTTCACTCCGTGGTATGAATACAAGTATTCACTAGAGTTGATATCGTCTTTGATTTCACCAAGTAGGAAGATAGTAGCACCTTCGTGTTTGAAATCCAATGAAGTTTGGAATCTCTTATCTACTGTTCCTATCATACCAATAACTGGAGAAGGCATAACTGCTTCCACTACGCCATTGATAGAAGCTTGATTGTAGAAACTAACATTACCACCTGTAACAGGAGTACCAAATTTCTTACAAGCTTCTCCCATACCCTTAACAGCTTCTACAAACTGCCAATAAGTTTCTGGTTTGTATGGATTACCAAAGTTACAACAGTTTGTTACAGCCAAAGGCTCACCACCAGAGCATACGATGTTTCTTGCAGCTTCTGCTACTGCCATCTCTGTTCCTTGGAATGGATCTGAATAAACATATCTTGAGTTACAATCACAAGTCATTGCAATACCATTCTGACAGCCCTTAATATTGGCTATACCGCTGTCAGCTGGAGCATTAGTTGTCATATTTCTTGTTCCAACCATTGAGTCGTATTGTTCATAAACCCAACGTTTAGATGCAAGGTTTGGATTCTTTGTCATTTCTTGAGCAATCTTCTTGCAATCTTTCAAAGAAGGCTCTGAAATGCTTTCCATCTTGAAGTCATGAACGTGAGAATAGTATTCTGGTTCTTTGTATTCTCTATCGTATTGAGGAGCACCACCACCAAGTACTAGAGTAGATGCAGGAACTTGAGCAACAAGTTCTCCCTTCCAATAGAAATACAACATATCTTCGTCTATAACCTCACCTATCTTCTTACAATTCAAATCCCATTTGTCGAATATCTTTTCAACAACATCTTCTTGTCCTTTCTTAACAACGACAAGCATTCTTTCCTGAGATTCTGAAAGAAGTATTTCCCAAGCTTCAATGTTGGTTTGACGTAGAGGTACCTCATCAAGATTGATCTTCATACCACTACCACCCTTTTCACTCATTTCTGAAGTTGAACAGATGATACCAGCAGCTCCCATGTCTTGCATACCAACAATAGCTCCACTTCTACCAAGCTCCAAAGATGCTTCCATAAGAAGTTTTTCTTGGAATGGGTCACCTACTTGGATAGAAGGTATATCGTTTGATGAATTTTCTGTAACGTCTGCAGATGCAAATGTAGCTCCATGTATACCATCCTTACCTGTTGAAGAACCAACAATGTAAACAGGATTACCAGCACCTTTAGCTACTGCATGAATAAGGTCTTCTTTCTTCATAATACCAACACTCATGGCATTAACAAGAGGATTGTTTTCAAAGCATTCGTCAAAGAATACTTCACCACCAAGTACTGGTACACCGAAAGAGTTACCATAGTGAGAAATACCTGATACAGTTCCTTTGAACAAACGTTTTGCGTGTTTGCTTGAAGGATTACCAAAACGCAAAGAGTTCAACTGTGCAATAGGTCTTGCTCCCATTGTAAAAATATCACGATTGATACCACCAACACCTGTAGCTGCACCTTGGAAAGGTTCTACTGCGCAAGGGTGATTGTGACTTTCTATCTTGAATACGCAAGCTCTACCATCGCCAACGTCAACCATACCAGCGTTTTCTTCACCTGGTGCAACCAACATTTGCTTACCTTCTTTTGGTAGTTTCTTAATCCATTTGATAGAGTTCTTATATGAAGCGTGCTCACTCCACATAACAGAATAGATACTCAATTCTGTGAAATTAGGTGTTCTTCCACCCAAATATTCTTTTATTTGTTCAAATTCCTCATCAAGCAAACCTAGCTCGCGAGCGGTTTCTACCGTAACATTTTCACTTTTAATCATAGCCAATAAAAATTTTTCGTTGCAAAGATACGGAATTTATTTCATATACAAAAATATTCCTAAATCTAATAAGAATTTAGTTAAAGAAAACTTCGTTTTTCTCTGCTAAAACTTCGTTTTACAAAAATAAAACGAGGAGTTAGTCCAACAAAACAAAGAATTATTTTGAAAGACAAAAATAAGTGATAAAAACTATATGAAAAATCTATTTCTTCTTTTTTGACAGACTGGTCAAACTTTGATCAGAATCATTCCACATCTTTCTATATTTGTCCAAATCTGAATGTCTCTGAACGCCATAAGCCTTTAGAAGTTCATCTGTTGAACTTCCCTCCAAACGCCATTTTGTTTCTATCTCTTCCTTGTAGTATGAGAAAACATCTTTCTTTCTCTTTTTTCTAACCATCCTAAATGTAATAATGGCAATTATCAAAGCTATTACTATTGCCGCAATTACAAAGAAGTTCTCCAAGAAATATCTTTTATACTGAGAGTATTCCAACAAAATACCACGTTTATCCAAGAAGTATTTTCCGACAAGGAATAGGACAAACATAACTATTGGAAAAACTTTTATTTTTTCTATTCTCTTACGATCTTGATCTCCTGCTACAGATCTGTACTGAGATACAAAACGTCTACACAACACAAAAATTACAAGTATTTCCAAAATTGCACCACAAAATATCTCTGTTATTCTCCAGTTACCTATGTAACAAACAAGAAGTAATTGCAAACCTATGATAACTGGCAAGAACAATTCACTTACAACCCTATCCAATCTTCTTCTAGAATAAGGATTGAACAACAGATGCACCTGATCCGCCATCAAGTGGAAAGCAACATACATGACAACAATAACTAGCACATCTATGAACATCTCTGACCAGACATTATTTGTAATCAACATAAAATCAGTTACAAGGTTCCAGTTCCAAACATTAAACAGACCACTAAAGAATGAACCAGATAAATAGTTGCCAAACAATCTTACTATACCACAAAGTATAAACCAAAACAGAAATCTTCTGTTTGATTTACCTCTTGGCTTCCATTTCACAAGAACTATGATTGCTATGAGTATACACAAAGTAAGTGTAATGGCTGGGGTTGCAAAAATGTGTATAATATTGTCTGCATCAGTCCATAACTGCAAATCTTCTGAAGCAGTATTGACAGAATTGAAATCCAAATCACAAGAATAAATAATCATTCTTGCACCAAGAGTAAACGCAGGAATAATAGTAAAAATATCAAAGATATAGAAAGCAATCAACCAAGCCCAAATAAATATAAACGTACTATTGATGACTGCTGAAAAGTTAATGTCAGCATTCCAAAACAATAGAAACGAAAGATTGGTCTTCTTTAATGATGCTCTTCTTCTTAATCTCATACCTTATTCTACTTCCACTTGTACCAGAACATTTGGTCTTTGGTTTGGATATCTATTATTTTCTGCTCTTCCTCTGCCATCAAAAGAAAAATTTCCAAATCATTTTCCTTCAACCACCTTATACCGTCTTCTTCTTTTCGGCAAGCAGCAGTAAAGTTAATAAGGAAATCATCTTTTGTTTCAAGTATCCATCGCATTGCTTTTTGCTTTGAATCTATTGCCAAGGTCATCATACCTAATGCATTATATCCATTGTCAAACAACCAATGCAAAGCATCTTCATCACCACGCATAACATTACTCCACGCCGCTAACTCTGGGTAACCATTCTCCAGCAAAAAATGAAAATATTTCTTGCTACCACGAACTGCACCCAAAAGTATAATCAATACTTTAATGTCGTAGTGGAGTAATGTTTTTTGTGTGATGTGAATTTTTTCCATTATCTAAGCTTAGCGCCAAGTTTTGTTTCAAATGCCTTTAATAGTTTATCCATTATGGCATCTATTTGTTTATCATTCAAAGTCCTTTGTTCATCTTGTAGAATGAAAGAAACTGCATATTGTTTTTTACCTGCAAGATTCATGCCTCTATATTCATCAAACAAGTTTACTTTCTTTAACAGTTTCTTTTCTACTTCAAAAGCAACTTTTTCTATTTCTGCAAAACTTACCTGTTCATCCAAAACAAGAGCAAGGTCTCTTCTAACTTCTGGGAACTTAGAAATATTTTCATATGTTACTTCTTTCTTTGGCAACATCTTCAAGACTGTGTTCCAGTTAAGGTCTGCATAAAATCCATTTTGTTTAATGTCAAATGCTTTCTTAACCTTTTGAGAAAGTATACCAAGAATTGCAACTTGCTTTTTGTTTTCCTTGTTAATGATTACTATTCCTTGTTGTAGATAATCAGCTTCAGCTTCTTTTATTTCAAGTTTGTCTTCATTAACTCTCAAACGGCGCAATACATTCATGACCATATTCTTCAAATAGAAGAAATCTGTATCTTGTTGTTTGCCTTGCCAACTTTCCTGAGCAGCCTTTCCTGTTGTAAGCATAGAAAGGTGTTTTTCTTCCTTATATCTCTTGTCTACAGGCTGGTCATCAGGACAGTTTAATGATTTTTCATAACAATTGCCGAACTCGAAAATCTTTATATCAGAAACCTTACGATTTATATTGTAAGAAAGAACTTCTAAACCACCATAAAGCAAAGTCTGTCTCATAAGAGCAAGGTCTTTACTCAAAGCGTTTATAATTTGAACGCTCTTTTCTATTGGGAAGTCTTTATTGTCTTCATAATAAGCAACCTTTGTAAGAGAATTGTTCATAGTTTCATTGAAACCATTATCTGCAAGATATGAAGTAATTGTATTTTGAACTTTTTCTCTGTCTGGTTTTTGAATGTAATTAACAGAACTTCTTATCTGTTCAGAGAAATTGATTTTATCATAACCATAGATTCTCAAAATTTCTTCTGCAAGGTCACAAGGACGAGTAACATCTACCTTGTTTGTTGGAATAAGTGCAACAAGGCCTTCTTCATTCTTTGATTCTATTTCTATGTTTAGGCCATTAAGAATATTTTC
The DNA here is from genome assembly GCA_018065645.1 of Candidatus Scybalousia scybalohippi. GTDB lineage: Bacteria > Bacteroidota > Bacteroidia > Bacteroidales > P3 > Scybalousia_A > Scybalousia_A scybalohippi. The sequence goes on along the minus strand of JAGHSX010000090.1, from coordinate 10,240 downwards.
TATTTCTCCTCTTTCTATTGTTTGTCCAATAAGAGTATCCAAATATGAGTAAGAAAGTTCTATCCTAGCTCTTTTTATTTCTGTTGGATAAACGTCGTTGATTTCTGAAGAAATCTTTCCACCTGCCAACTCTTTGATAAGGAGAGCTGCACGCTTCAATGCGTAAATAGTAATGTTAGGGTCTGCTCCTCTTTCATAACGGAATGAAGCATCTGTCTGTAATCCATGGAATCTTGCAGCCTTACGAATAACTACTGGATTAAAGTAAGCACTTTCTACAAATATGTTAGTTGTCTGCTCTGTAATTCCAGAATCTTTTCCACCAAATATTCCACCAAGACACATTGGTTGTGTAGCAGAACATACCAAAGCTTCCTTACCATTAAGTTCTCTTTCTATTCCGTCAAGAGTGACAAACTTTGTGCCTTTGTCTAATGTTTTGACATTGATAGATTTTCCATCTACTTTGTCCCAATCAAAAGCATGCAAAGGCTGACCTGTTTCCATTAAAACAAAGTTTGTGATGTCTACAATATTATTTATAGGACGAATACCAATAGCATTCAAGTGTTCTTTCAACCAAGCTGGAGACTCTTTAACCTCAACCCCCTTAATAACAAGTCCACTATATCTGCCACAAAGATTAGTATCTATATTGATAGAAACTTGTTCTGTAACCTCATCTACCTTGAATGCTTCAACACTTGGTATGTTTAAAGGTTGTTGCTCTTTAACTTGAGAAGCCAAGATTGCGACCAAATCTCTACCAACACCAAGATGAGAAGTAGCATCTGAACGATTTGCTGTCAAACCTATTTCAAGAATTGTATCTTCCTTGATATTGAAATATTCTTTAGCAGGAGTTCCTTCTTTAGCTTCAGCAGGTAAAACAAGGATTCCGTCATGGTTGTTTCCTAATTGCAGTTCTTTTTCAGAACATATCATTCCTTCACTCTCTGCTCCACGAAGTTTACTCTTCTTTATTGTAAAACTACCTTCCTCATCATAAACTACAGCGCCAACTGTTGCAACTACAACCTTTTGTCCTGCTGCAATATTAGGAGCTCCACAAACTATATTAAGAATTCTTCCTTCCCCTACATCTACAGTTGTAATGTGAAGATGGTCACTATTTGGATGTGCTTCACAAGTCAAAACATGACCAACAAAATACTTGTCAAGACCACCTTTTATACTTTCAACTTTTTCCAAACCTTCTACTTCCAGACCAGAGAAAGTAAGAAGTTTTGCTACGTTTTCAGCACTCTGTGTTGTAGGAACGTATTCTCTTAACCAGTTATAAGATATTTTCATTGTAATTATTTAGTGTTTATTTTATTATCTCTAATTCGTTAATAACATTCTTTGCATCAAGAAGTTTATCTATGATGAATAAACAATATCTTATGTCCAAAGAAATATTTCTACACAAATCCTTGTCATAAAGAATGTCGCTCATAGTTCCTTCCCAGTTTCTATCAAAATTGATACCTATAAGGTTTCCATCAGCATCCATTACAGGACTACCAGAGTTTCCCCCAGTAGTATGATTTGAAGCAATAAAAGCTACAGGCATTTCACCTTTATCATTTCCATATGGAGCATAATCTTTTGTTCTGTATAATTCTTTCAATTTATCAACAACAACGTAGTCATAGATGTCTGGATTCTCTTTTTCCATAATACCATCAAGAGTTGTATAGTGTTTGTATTTAACACCATCTCTTGGCTTGAAAGAAGATACATTACCATAAGTAACTCTAAGAGTTAGGTTAGCATCTGGATAAAAATCTCTATCGGTTTCTTTTTCCATTATCTGTTTTACATACAAACGATAAAGACTATCAAGTTTTGCATTATTTGCTTCAAGAACATCTATATCATTGTTTACATATCTTCCCCAGATAGGAGACAAGAATTCTATTGCACAGTCTTTCATCAGTTTTTTGTAGTCTTTTCTATTATAGTTCTTAAGAATCTTTTCTGCTTTAGAAGGATTTGTCAAGAAACTATTATTAAACAGATATGCAAGATACAATTTTTCATTACCATTGTATGATCTTTCAACTCTATCTTTTATGTAGGCATAATCCAAACAAGTTTTTGCAAAGTCAGTATAACAGATAGACAAAGTATGTACGAATATTGTACTATCTACCACTTTCTGAGAAGCAAAGTCATTTGCATAATACTTTTGCAGACTAGCAAGAAGTTGCTCTGATGCCAATTCAACCTGTTCCTCAGTAACGGATTCAGAACGTGATAGTGATATAAGGTTAAGTACCTGACGAGCTTGTTTCATAAATTGAGAAGAAAGGACAGCCTCGCCCAAATATATTTCTTTCAATTTGTAAGGTCTATTATCTGCATAAACTTTTTCAAACTCGTTGATTATAGGTTGATAATCTTTCTCAAAAGATAGTTTTCTATCTATAGCCTTCAAATATTTCAAGCCCTTTACTTCGCCTTGCCATTTTTTCCATCCATTAGCAATACTTGCAACATTGGAAGCATAACGCAAACGTTTAGCTGGACTTTCATTCATAGCTTGATTATAAACATTCAAAACTTCTGTACGAAGTTTGATTCTAATAGGATCTTCGTAATTCTGAACATCATCAACTGCATGTGAAGTAAGGAATTGGCGAGTTGTACCTGGATAGCCAAAAACGAAAGTAAAGTCTCCTTCTTGTTTGTCTTTCAAAGAAATCTTCATAAATTTCTTTGGAGTATAAGGAACATTGTCCTTTGAGTAATCTGCAGGTTCGTTATTCTTGTTAGCATAAACTCTAAACATAGAGAAGTCTCCTGTGTGTCTTGGCCACATCCAGTTGTCTGTATCACCACCAAATTTTCCTATATTGCTAGGTGGAGCACCTACAAGTCTAACATCTCTAAATACCTCATTAACATACATCATATACTGATTGCCGTAGTAAATAGGCTTTATGATTGCTGTATAGTGAGTTCCCTTTGTAGCTTGTGCTTTTATTTTCTCTATATTTTTAGAAACAAGTTCTTCACGAGCTTTTTCAGTCATATTTGAAGTAACACCTTCCAACACTCTGTCGGTAACATCTTCCATATACTTCAACAAAGTGATTGTTAATCCTGGACAAGGTAGTTCTTCTTGTTTTGTTTTTGCTATAAATCCATTTGTAAGATAGTCGTGTTCAACAGTAGAGTTGCTTACTATATAAGAGTATCCGCAATGGTGATTGGTAAACAACAATCCCTCATTTGAGACAAACTCTCCTGTACAACCAGTACCAAAGAGCATTACAGCATCCTTCAATGAAGCATTATTTGCATCGTAAATATCTTTTGCAGTAATTCTCATACCTTTTGCCTGCATATCTTTCTCGTTTTTATTCAACAACAGAGGCAACCACATTCCTCCGTCAGCCATAGCCAAGAAAGGCAAGCATATCATAGCCATTAAGGCACAAAAAGTAAAATTCCTTTTCATTTTATTAGTTTAACGTTGTTTTAAACTGCAAACATACAAAAAAAAATTGACATAAAGAGTATTTTGCATCTATAATCAATGTACGAGAATCTGAAGTCCTAAAAATAACTCTTCGTTTTATTTTCGTGGAACGAAGAGTCCTTGTAACGGAACGAAGAGTTATTTCAGTAAAACGAAGAATTATCCAGACGAAACAAAATCACAAAGCATATTCCTTGCAAATAATTGACAGAGAATAGAAATTGAGAAAAATAGAATACTGTTTTATTTTGAATTTTTCAGAAATAATTCATAACTTTGCAAACCTTTCTAAAGTCTTTTGCGTTAAAAACATTGTTATTTTAATCTATGAGCAAGCAATACACCATATTTGACGACAATCTCAAACTCTTCGATTCTATGATGGAAGACATGAGAAATGCCAAACGAAACATCTTTCTGGAAACATTTCGTTTTGGCAAAGACGCTATGGGAGAAAAATTTAGACTTATCTTGCTCCAAAAGGCTAAAGAAGGAATTGAAATCAGGCTTTTGCTGGATGCTTGGGGTACAGGCAGAGATTTGTCTTTCTTTCAGGAGTTGATAGATCTGGGTGTTGACGTAAGGCTCTACAGAAAAGTAACTTTAACAAAAGGAAGACTTGCTAAGAACCATTGCAGAAATCATAGAAAATTTTTGATAATAGACTCTGAAATTGCGTATATGGGTTCTGCAAACATAACTGCTTATTCACTAAGTTGGAGAGAACTTAACTTAAGAACAACAGATCACTCCATAATAAAGATATTCCGTCGTTCATTCAGGGATAGTTTCCGTAACTACAACAAGTATAATTTCCCTTTTGTCGCTTCATATAAAACGTATCATTTAAGAGACTGGACTTTCATACAGGATTATCCTGATGCTTACAGACAAAGAGTGAAAGACAGATATGAAAGGATGATTCACTCAGCGAAAAAAGAAGTGATTGTAGAAACTCCATACTTTCTTCCAGGACACATGCTTAGAAAAGAACTTATGGATGCTGCAAAACGAGGAGTGGATGTCAAAGTATTAGTTCCTTATCATTCCGATGTAAGAGTTGTAGATATTCTTAGAAGGCATTATCTGGGAATGCTTTATGAAGCTGGAGTAAAGTTTTATTTTTATGTTCCAGGAAACCTTCACGCAAAAAGTCTAATGATAGATGGAGAATGTTTTTCTATTTCTTCAGCCAACTTTGATTACAGAAGTTTCAGGTACCAATATGAAATAGCTCTAATAGGTTCTGAGCCAAGTATTCTGAAACAACTAAAAATCCATCACGAATACACAATGGAGAATTCCAAGGGTTTTGATTACGAGAGTTGGAAACAAAGACCGGGATTTGACAAAATAATAGAATACATACTTTTCCCGTTTAGATACTTGATGTAAAAAATAAGGCAATGAGAGAAGATATTCAAAATATAAAAACTAGATTTGGTATTTTAGGTAGTGATGCACAACTGAACAGAGCCATAGAAGTTGCTGCCAATGTTGCACCAACGAATATGAGTGTATTGGTTACAGGTGAAAGTGGTGTAGGTAAAGATGTTTTTTCAAAAATTATACATAACAACAGCACAAGAAAACACAACAAATATATTGCTGTAAACTGTGGAGCAATTCCAGAAGGTACTATAGAGAGTGAACTTTTTGGTCACGTAAAAGGAGCTTTCACCAATGCAGACAGAGACCGTAAAGGTTATTTTGCAGAAGCTGACGGAGGAACAATATTTCTTGATGAGGTGGGAGAACTTCCTTTGAACATGCAAGTAAAACTTCTGCGTGTATTGGAAAGTGGAGAGTTTATCCCTGTAGGTTCTTCCAAAACATTGCATTGTGACGTCAGGGTAGTAGCAGCAACCAATGTAAATCTTCTTACAGCCATTGCTCAGGGAAAGTTTAGAGAGGATCTGTATTATCGTTTAAACCAGATATCTATCAACATCCCTCCTTTGCGTCAAAGACCTGATGATATTTATCTTTTATTCAAATATTTCGCAGTAGAACAGGCTGAAAAATATCATAGACCTCACATCTCATTGACAAGTGATGCAAGAGAATATTTAAAACGCTATCCCTGGAAAGGAAACGTCCGTCAGTTAAAGAATGTTGCTGAACAAATCTCTATCATTGAGCAGGAAAAAGAAATAAATGCCAAGACTTTGATGCGCTACATTCCATTGGAGAATGCTCTTCCTGCTGTAGTGGAGAGTAATATGGGTAACTTCGACCAAGACGAGATACTTATGACTATTATGCAGTCTAAACGTGACATTGAAAATCTCAAGACAGAGGTAAGTAAATTGAAAGAAGCCCTTATGGTTATGATGGGCAACATAAGAAGTACCGACAGCATTCTTCCTCCTCCAAGCGTACAACAGGATTCTCACCCAACAGAGAAAGTAATCCATCACCACGAACACAATGAGGAAGAAAATACTATAGAAGATATCGAACTGGAAGACTATAGACCTCAAACAATAGCTGAAATGGAAAAACAGGCTTACGAAAAGGCATACATGAGAAATGCCACTATCAAGGAAGCAGCAAAAGAACTTGGCGTAAGCGAAAGAACTTTCTACAGAAAAATTGAAGAATACAACTTAGAAAGAGATTAAAGGTTTCCACTATGAAGATTACCCGCAAGAGAAGGAAGAAAGAATACACAATAAGTCTACCCTATTCCAAAAGCATCAGCAACAGGCTTCTTGTCATTAGAAGTTTAGCCAACAGCAAGGAGGAAATCCTAAATCTTTCCGATAGTGACGATACAAGAATACTGGAGAACGCAATCCAATACATAGAATCAGAAAGAGATTGTCCATTTGGGACTGGACCAATCGACCTTAATTGCAGAAATGCTGGCACAACAGCAAGATTTCTCACCGCTTTATTATCTATAGAAGACGATGAATGGATAATTGATGCCAATGACAGAATGAATGAGCGTCCTATGCTCCCTTTGATAAATGCTTTAAGATCCTTGGGAGCAGACATAAAAACCAAATATGAAAAAACTATCTTCCCGCTAGCAATAAAAGGCAAACAACTATCTGCAAACAAACAAATTATATTTGAAGACAACTTAACAAGTCAAATAATAAGTGCGCTTATTCTTCTTTCCCCAAGAATAAAAGGTATTATGAAACTTGTTTTACCACAAAATCAGGTTTCATCTCCTTACATAAATATGACCATTGCTCTTGCAAGACAGTTTGGAGCAGTAATAGAGGAAGGAGATAACTGCATAATTTGCAGCGAATCACAATACAAATTCCATAAAACTGAAGTTGAGATAGATTATTCTGCTCTATGCTTTGTCTATTGCTTCGTCTGCGTAGGCAAAAGAGAGAATGTAAGGGCCAACAAACTAAAGACAAGCACATTACAAGGCGACAGCATAGCTGGAGAATTATTCAGGCATTTAGGACTTGAGATCTCGGAAGACGAAGATTTCTCTATATTGTCCTACAACGAAGAACTGGCAAAGCAAAACAAAGAATTATTCTTTGACCTTAAAGATACTCCAGACATCTTTCCTGCCTTGGCAACAGCAGCATACGTCAGCGGAAAAGAGACAGTAATAAAAAACTTAGCCTCATTAAGAGTTAAGGAGTCCAACCGCTTGGAAAGTATGATGAATGAACTAAACAAAATGGGAGAAAGATGTTTCATAGAGGAGAATGATTTTCATATAAAAGCAGGAAGATTCAAAGCGAAAAGCAATCTTTCATTCAACTGCTACGATGACCATAGAATAGCAATGGCATTAAGTTCTATAGCCTTAGTCTGCAAAGAAATAGAAATAGACAATCATTATTGTGTATCAAAATCCTGGAAGAGTTTCTGGAAAGAAATGAGTGATTTTATAGTACTGGAATAGCCTAGAAACTAAATAATGTATTACTTTTGTAAGGTTTTAATTTGCAATAGTAATATGAAGAAACTGATTTTTGCTTGTTTTATTCTCTTTTGTGCTAGTAGCTTTGCTCAGGACAAGCTACTGACAAAGAAGATAATATACACCATTTCGGTTACAGACAATACTGTAAAGTCCAATTCAAAGAGCGACTCAATAGTATATGAGTACAAAGTAAACCGACGCTTCTGGTGGGAAGCTATGGATATGCTCCTAAACGATGTGAAAGGTAAGAAACTTGCTCTCCATTCTCAAAGAGGAGACACAATAGTTTGGGATACAATGATTAACAATCTTTGCAAAAAGATGAAACTTGCCTATGGCAAGGACCTGAAAAAGAAAGAAATCCAGGAGATTCTTGACAACGAAATCCGAAAAATACAGTTTGAGGAAGAATGGACATACAATCCTCAGACAATGCTTATAAACAAGAAAGTAATTGCTTATTGTCCTATCATTTGCAGAGATTCCATAGCCCTAGTTGATGATGAACTGAAAACACAGGAATGTTTCAACTTCCCTATAGGCTGGATTTATCCATCAAATGCAACAAGTAGCGATACAACTCTAATCTGCAGAGATATACGTTACACAATGCCTATATACAATTATCAACCTTATCGCTGGTGGGACTCAAATCTTGAAGCAGAATATTCTATCCCTTATTTCGATAGTTTTATCGCCAAGGCAGAAGATGGAGTCATCTCCGTATTTGAAGATCCAGACCTAGTAGATGCTCTTTCCCGTTCAGACGTAGTTAAAAGAAGAGAATACACAAGAACAGAGACTGTAGTCCAATCACTTGCAGAAAACAACGTCGCAGAAAGTGACACTACCATAAAACTGAAATACAATAGTGACAATATAGAATATCTTCGTTTTGGAGAGGAAATATATTTCGACAAGACGAATCACAACTTCATAAAGAACACAAACTATATTGCCCCTATAATTAGAATGTTCTCAACCAACGGCAGTTTTATTGGTTTCTATCCAATTTATTACATAAGAAGGAGATAATGCAATGAAAAAGATAATAGTTTTATTTATACTTTGTTTTGCTGGACTTTGTGCTTACTCCCAGAGAGAGACTTATTCCATAGAATATGAAAACCACAAAGTTGGAGTATTCAATCCTGAATGGGAGATAAATCACACACTAAATCCCAACAAATACGAACATATTACAGGATATTTTCGTGAGGAATTGTCCAAAACAATCATAAATGCAGTAAAATCAAAGAAAGTCAAGATTTACGACATCCGTAAAAGAGAACTTTCTATAGATACTGTAGTGGAGAGAATCATCAACTTTGAGAAAGAACATTTCCACAACATAATAGCAAAGGATACTGCCTTGGATTACATCATCCCTTTCATCTCTGCATACGACTTTGAAGAGGGTGTAAGATACGACTACAAAAACCTTTCTATAGAAAAGAAAGTCTTGGCTTATTGCCCTTACATTGTGAGATACAAGACCTTTAATGGAGAAAACAACGACAGCGTACAGATGCCTCTGTTCTGGATTTTCCCTAAAGACACTATGCAAAACAATCCTAAAACACCTGTAGCGGAAAACATAGTCTCCATTCCAGATACTATCCTCAGCGTCTTGACACTAAAATATCCAGTGAAGATGCCTTTTACCTCATCAATATTTGAAAATGTCCAAGGCAAGAAGATAAGCGTCAACCGTTCCGATGGCTCTGAATTCAAGACACCTAAGGAGATTGACGACCTGTTTGTAATAAAGAAAAGCGTAAGCATTTATGATGAAGAAACAGGTAACGACATCTTTAAGACAGTTTACTCAGACATCGTGCCAGATGATATTGAAGCTGTAAGGATTGCAGAACAATGGGCAATAAAACCTTCTACTCTTGAAATATTGAAGACAGTAAAATATTTCCTTCCTTTGTATAAATACGATGAAGATTTTTATACTCAGTTGGGTGTAAGAATCTGGGTGAAAAAACAATAAATACTTTATTCTAATCTGAACAAACTATGAAAAACGAGAAACTTTCTATGGAACAACTCAACAGAATAAGTGTTGAAGAGTTCAAAGCAAGCGAAAAAACTCCTATAGTAGTTGTCCTTGACAACATAAGAAGTATGAACAACATAGGTTCTGTATTCCGTACAGCCGATGCGTTTAGGTTGGAAAAGATTTTCTTGTGTGGAATAACTGCAACACCTCCTCACAGAGAGATAAACAAGACAGCTCTTGGTGCAACAGAAAGCGTAGATTGGGAGTACAAGGAATCTACTCTTGACTGCGTGAAAGATTTGAAGGCAAACGGCTACAAAATCTACTCCTTAGAGCAGACCTCAGACAGCATTATGCTGGACAAGATGCCTAAGGAAATGGTTGCAGACCAGAAGATTGTCCTTGTTTTAGGCAATGAAGTAGAAGGCGTTCTTCAAGAGGTAATAGATGCTTCTGATGCCGTACTGGAAATCCCACAATATGGAACAAAACACTCTCTAAATGTTTCCGTAACTGGAGGTATCGCCATCTGGGAATGTCTCAAAAAAATGAAAGAATAAGTATTCAAAGATAATTTATCAATAAGACAATCCACTAAACGAGGAGTTATGAAAATAATTCCTCGTTTTATTTTTCTAACTCTTCGTTTTAATTTTTTAAAACGGCGTTTTTTTTCTTCGCAAATCCGATTTAAAATATCTGCAAATCCGACTTGTAATATTTGCAAGTCCGACTTGCAGAATTCTAACTCCTCGTTTTAGCCTAATAAAAGCAAGTTTTATCTCCCCTTTTTCTGCTTCTATAAAACAAAAAAGCCCGCATTTCTGCGAGC
>JAGHSX010000145.1 GCA_018065645.1 Candidatus Scybalousia scybalohippi | reverse complement strand
TCTCTACATTTATTTCAAACTCTTTATTATTACTTCACACTTAGGGAAGATAGTCGAATTAAGTTTGTTTTGGTTTTCTATCTGCTTCAAAAGTTCCTTGTTTGAAGAACCTCTTGTTGATATGCTTAACTCAGGAACACCTTCTGCTATAAGATAATCTTTTATAGCTTCAGCTCTTTTCTTTGAGTTTTCGTTATCCTTTCTAAGGTCAAGACCATTTGTTGTTATTCTTCCTACTACTTCCACGTTGATGTTTGGATATGTAAGTAATAGTTTTACTAAATCGTTCAATGTTTCTTTACATTCAGGAAGAAGTGTTACAGTACCGTCTTCTTGTTCATCGAAATAAAGGTCACCTTTCAGAGGAATAGCAGAGCCTACTTTTATCTCTGAGAGTCTTGCAGTAAGAATGGAATCTTTGTCTGTTGCGTCTTCGTAAGCTATATGACGATAGTAGTTGAAGAAACCAGGTTTTGTGATGTAGATATCATATTCTTTCTTCGGAAGAAGTTTTATCTTTGTGCTTCCAGCGTCTTGTACGTTAAGTACTTCTATATCTGTGCTACAATCCTTTACACGTATGTTGGCAGTAGTACGCTGTTTTGCCAAAGAATCTACAGGATTGATGAATAAAGGATGATGTTCTGTGTAGATTTCAGCCTTTATAGTATGACCAAGACCTCCATCTTGAAGGTTATCCAATACTATAATGTATGATTCGCCAGTTTTTACATCTATATATTTGGCGTAAGCTTCTGTAGAGTTCTTGGAAAGATTGGCTGCAGTACCTTTCAATGAAAGTCCTGTTGCTCCTTTTACAGTACCATTAACTGCAGACATTACACTTCTTACAGGTTTTACTCTGTTTTTTTCAAGTCTGTTGCAGAAATATTGATCTGTATACTTATATACAAGAAAATCATAGTCATCCAATTCACTCTTTGGAGTGATATCTATTATCAGCTGACCATCGTATGGACAATCAAGTTTGTACCATACAGTGTTGTGTTCCTGTTCAAAGATGTTCTTTGTTTGGGCATCTCTCTTTATATCGCTAACAAAGCCAGGTCCCTGCAAAGGTTCTGTAGGTCCAAAAGCAGAGTCAAGCATAAGTTTTACAGGAAACAGACAGTCTGCAGAACGAGGAGGAAGAGCTATTTCCAAAGGTTTTTGTACTACTGCTTCTGTATTAGCTTTTTTCTTCTTTTTCTTCTTTGTTGTTGTCTGTGCAAATAATGAAGGAGTAGCAATGCAAACTGCTAATAGTATAATAATGTATTTTTTCATATCGTGTTGTTTTTTTGTGTTTGGGTGCAAAGATAGTAAAAAAAAGTATTAGAGAAAGCTTTTTGCCTAAAATTTTTCTATTTTCTCTTTTTTTTTCTCTTTCACAAATAAAATCCGTATCTTTGCAACTTAGAATTTAACAAAGTAGAAACATTATAATTTTTGTAATTTATTATGCAAGCAGTAACAAAAACAAATTTCAGCTTTAAAGGACAAAAAAGTCTTTATGAAGGCAAGGTAAGAGATGTTTACAATATAGATGACAAATATCTTGCAATGGTTGTAACAGACAGAATCTCAGCATTTGATGTAGTGTTGCCAAAAGGTATTCCTTTCAAAGGTCAAATACTTAATCAGATAGCAGCTAAGTTCTTGGATATTACTAAAGATATTGTTCCTAACTGGAAGATAGCTACTCCAGACCCTATGGTTACTGTAGGTAGAATGTGTACTCCATACAAAGTGGAAATGATAGTAAGAGGTTATCTTGCAGGTAGTGCTTACAGAGCATACAGAGATGGTGCAAGAGAATTGTGTGGTGTTCCTCTTCCAGAGGGAATGAAAGAAAATGATGCTTTCCCTACACCTATCATCACTCCTACTACTAAGGCAGATGCAGGTCACGATGAAAACATATCAAAAGAAGAAATCATAGCACAAGGTATAGTTTCAAAAGAAGACTATGAAAAGATAGAAGAATATGCTTTGAAATTGTTTGCTCGTGGTAGCGAGGTTGCAAAGCAGAGAGGTCTTATCCTTGTAGATACAAAGTATGAGTTTGGTAAGGCTGACGGACAGATATATCTTATAGATGAGATACATACTCCAGACTCTTCTCGTTACTTCTATCTTGAAGGTTATGAAGAAAGACAACAAAAAGGGGAAAAACAACGTCAGTTGAGCAAGGAATTTGTAAGAGAATGGTTGATGGAAAATAATTTCCAAGGCAAAGAAGGACAGCAAGTGCCTGAAATGACAGAAGAAATCATCAGCAATATTTCTAATCGTTACATAGAACTTTACGAGCACATCACAGGCGAAAAATTCGTTAAGGCAGAAAGTGGTGACGACATCGTTAAGAGAATAGAAAACAACGTAAGCAACTATATCAATAGTTTGTAATATTTTTTATGAGAAAATTATTTTTATGCTTCATCTTTGCTATGGTTACAGGACTTGCTCTTGTATCTTGCAGCAAAGATGAGGTTTATCAAAACAGGGAATCTTTCACAGAAAATACATGGGAAAGAATAACTGATGGAAAGACTATTACTTTTTCCAACATAATTATAGAAGATACCACCAGCGTGTATGATATTTATGTTGATATACGCCACACTCCTTTTATCAATGAAAGAGAGGTAAAAATGCTTATGAAGGTTATCTATCCTAATGGAATAACAAGGCAAAGCATTCACACAGTAAAACTTAGAGACCGTTTCGATAAGGAATGGGTTGGAGAAGCAATGGGTGATATGATAGATGTGGAGGAAAAAGTGAAAAGATTTATGGCTTTCCCAGAGAAAGGTACTTACACTATCACTATTACCAACCTAGGAAAATATTCCGAAATGGTTGGCATAATGGATTTGGGTATAAAGATAAAGAAATCTAATCCTAAAGATTACAAGAATGTTAAGTAATCCTTACAAGATTCTTGAAAATAATCCACACAAAGATCACATCTTGCCCATACTTGCCAGTCTGCCTACCACACCTGGTGTTTATCAGTATTTTGACAAGAACAATAATATAATATATGTAGGCAAGGCGAAGAATCTTAAAGCCAGAGTTCTTTCTTATTTTCGTAACGATACCCAGCATAGTTTGAAAACACAGATGCTGGTGAGGAAGATAGCCGATGTTAAGTTTATTCACGTTACAACCGAGACAGAGGCTCTTCTTATGGAGAACAATCTCATTAAGAAATATTTGCCAAAATATAATATCTTGCTGAAAGATGACAAGACTTACCCTTGGATACGCATTACCAGTGAGGAGTATCCAAGGATTTTTTCTACAAGACACATAGTAAGGGATGGCTCTCAATACTATGGACCATATGCCAATGGAAAGATACTCAAGGAACTGATGGATTTGATTCGTCAGTTGTTTGCCTATCGTACTTGTAATCTTCCTTTGACAGAAGATTCTATAAACAAAGGAAAATACAAGCAATGCCTCAATGCTCAGATAGGATTATGCATGGCACCTTGTGAGGCAGAGCAGTCTAGAACTGAGTATCACAAAGAAATAAACGGCATAAGACAAATTATCAAAGGGAATTTTTCTTCATATCTTCACGAGATGAAAGAAAAAATGATGGATTATGCTAAAAATCTTGAGTTTGAGAAAGCTCAGCAGATGAAAGAAAGGATAAATCTTCTGGAGAATTATTCTGCTAAAAGTGCAATCATAACTACCATTATGCACGATGTGGAGGTTTATTCATATATGGAAGAACAAGACAAGGTTTACATCAATATGACTAAGGTAGTAGAGGGAAAGATAAATATGTCTTTCTCTATGGAGGTTGCAAAGAAACTGGATATGACTGCAACGGAAGTGTTTACTACAGCCATAGTTCAGAATCGTATAGACAAGTCTTGGCTTAGCAAGGAAATAATAGTTCCAGAATATCTGGACTTGCCAAAAGATTATGTTCAGCAGACTGTTCCAACAGGTGGCGACAAGAAAAAACTGCTGGATTTCTCTCAGCACAATACCCTTTTTTATAGAAATCAGAAGATAAAGAAGTCAAAGATTCTAGACCCAGAGAGGTGGAGTAATCAAGTGGTTTTGGAAATGCAGAAAGATTTACACTTGGAAAAACCACCACATCATATAGAGTGTTTTGATAACTCCAACATACAAGGAACAAATCCTGTAGCCTCCTGCGTAGTCTTCAGGGAAGGAAAACCTTCAAACAAGGAATACAGACATTTCAATGTCAAGACTGTAGAAGGCCCTGATGACTTTGCTTCCATGAGAGAAATAGTATTCAGAAGATATTCCAGGCTGGAAGCAGAGGGGAAAGATTTGCCAGATTTGATAGTTATAGATGGAGGAAAAGGTCAGTTAAGTAGCGCTTGTGAAGCTTTGAAAAAAGCAGGTGTTTATGACAAGGTAGTAGTAGTCGGTTTGGCAAAAAGATTGGAAGAAATTTACTATCCAGAAGATCCTATACCAATCTGTTTGGATAAGCGTTGTCATACTTTACAGATAATACAGCACATAAGAGACGAGGCTCACAGATTTGGTATTACATTCCACAGAGACAAGAGAAGTAAAGCTACTTTCCGTACTCAACTAACAGATATAGAAGGAATAGGAGAGAAGACTGCAAGAGATTTGCTCTTGAAGTTCTCTTCTGTTGAGAAGATAAAGAATGCTACTTTTGAATCTCTCCAGTCTTGCATAGGAAAAAGCAAAGCAGAGAAAGTTTATCACTTTTACCATCAGGAATAAGCCTTTTCCATTGGCAAATAATAAAGTCTTTATCAATTATTTTGCTATTTGGAAAAAATACAGTATCTTTGTGGTATGAAACGAATATTATTTTTTTGCATAATATATTGTCTTGATATTGTTTGCTCTGCTCAAAATGTTTACATAACAGGAAGTAGCAAAGAGATTAAAGGCAAGACTGTTAAATTGTATTCCATTACAGATGGCGTATCTGGTTCGGAAAAAGAGGAACAGATTGTAAAACTATCCGATGAAGATACTTCCTTTTCTTTTGCTATAACTCTTTCTGGAGAAAAGCAAGTCTTGATGAAGATAGACCTTATGCGTTATAGTTTTGTAGCAAAACCTGGTACAAAATATCATCTTAACATAAAAGAATTCAACTTCTCACAAGACGACTCTTTGTTTGGTTATGCTTATGGTCTTGCTCTGCCTGCAGAACTTACAATGGAAAGATTTGATGGTATTAACCTTCCAATGAACGATGTGGATAACTATATCAATGCTTTCTTGTATGATTCCCACAGATTGTTGTTTGTAAAAGATAAACAGACTTTGGAAGCATTTTATCAGTTAAGGGATTCTTTGATAGATGCTTATAAAGACAATGAATATATTTCAAACTACATCAAATACGAATTTGCAAGCATAGACTATGGTTTGAATCTTAAAAGCCGTAGAGCTATGAAAGATTCTTTGTTTGCTCATCAGCCTATACTTTACGACAATATTGGTTACATGGATTGTTTCCAGAACGTGTTCAGCAAGTATTTCTCTAAAGGCTACAAATACATTAAGCGTTCCGACATAGAGCAATGGCTTGCATCAAATAACTACAATGCGTTCAACGATGCCTTGGGTAGAGACAGAGTATTGGAAAATGAAGTATTTAGAGAACTGGTATTCTTACAAGGCATGAAAGATGCTTACCTTGATGGTTATTTCAATAGAGACTTGGTAAAGAATATGCTAGAAAAATTTTCAAACACTACCAAGTTTGCTCAGCATAAGGAAATAGCAGAAAATCTTATTCTTTCATTGAGCAACATAAATGCAGAGAATACAGATATAAAGGATTTGAAAGTAAAAGATGTAGATGGAAACATCAGGTCTTTGAATGAATACATAACAGGCAAACCATTGATTGTTTCATTTGTGAGATTGGATCAAGAACTTTCTTTGAAGGAATTGGAAGCAATACATTTCTGTTATGACTCCATAAAAGATAATTGCAATGTTTTAACAATATGTTGCAGCAATAGTTATGAAAGAATGTTCAACTTTATCAAGAATAATAAGGTTGGAAACAAGTATAAATGGGATTTTGTTTATTTTGATAACAATTACGATGTAGTGGAAGCTTTTCATGTAAGAACTTTCCCAACATTCGTTTTGGTAGGAAAGGATGGCAAGATAGAGAAGAATCCTATGAACTCACCAACCTCTGGAGCATTCCTAACATTTAAGACCAAGAAATAAAACACATTAAACATATAAAGCAATATGTCTGACAGTATAGTTATCATACCAACATACAAGGAGAAAGAAAACATAGAGAATATTATTCGCTATGTTTTTAATCTTGAACAAGTGTTTGATATACTTATCATTGATGATAATTCTCCCGATGGAACAGCAGATATAGTAAAACAGCTTATGCAAGAATTTCCTGACCGTTTGTTCCTTGAGCAGAGAAAAGGAAAACTTGGCTTGGGTACAGCTTATATTCATGGATTCAAGTGGGCTTTGGAAAGAAAATATGACTATGTCTTTGAAATGGATGCAGACTTTTCTCACCCACCACGTTCTTTGATGGACTTGTACAAAGCATGTAAGGAAGGAGCAGACCTTGCTGTAGGTTCTAGATACCTTGATGGAAAGATTTCAGTGGTAAACTGGCCTATGGGAAGATTGATTATGTCTTACTTTGCTTCTGTATATGTGCGCAAGGTCTTAGGTATGAAGGTTTGCGATGCTACTGCAGGATTTGTATGCTACACCAGACCATTGCTGGAGAAGATTAAATTTGACAATGTTAAGTTCATCGGTTATGCTTTCCAGATAGAGATGAAATATACTGCATGGAAACTTGGTGCAAAAATCAAGGAAGTTCCTATCATATTTACAGACAGAGTTCTTGGACAAAGCAAAATGAGTATGAAAATCTTCAAGGAAGCCTTCTTTGGAGTATTCTCTCTAAAATTTAGAAATTGGAAACAATATTAGTAACATTATTATATTTAGATAAAAAGAAATGAAAAGAAGTATTTTAAGTATTTGTTTGTTATTCCTTGCTATAAACACATTTGCACAAGGAAAACTTGACATAGAACATTTGATGGATGGAACATATAGAATCCAGCGCAGTATCTATCCTCATAGTTTTACAGACAACACACATTTTAACTATTTTACACCAAAGGGTGAAAAATTCTCATACGATGTTAAGAAACTTAAAGCTACTCTTGTTACAGAGCAACAGGATAACTCTTCTTCTGAATACAGAGGCAAAGCTTTTGTTGAAGTAAACAAGAAAAGTGGAAACTATGCTTACATAAAAAACAATAACCTTATGGTTGTTGCAAATGGCGTAGAAAAACAACTTACAACAGATGGCGACAGCATAAACATTATATATGGACAAAGTGTTCATAGAAATGAATTTGGTATAGACAAAGGTTTGTTCTTTGCAGAAGATGGTATGCATTTGGCATATTATCGTATGGATCAGAGTATGGTTGGAGATTATCCACTTGTAAATACTCAGGAAAGAGAAGCAAAACTTGTAAATATCAAATACCCTATGGCTGGTATGAAGTCTCACGAGGTTTTGGTTTATGTTTACAACTTCGCTACTCAAAAAACTGTTATGCTTAAGACAAGAAAAGACAACTCTGTAGAGGAAAGAGAAATGTATCTTACAAACATCGCTTTCTCTCCAGATGGAAAAGTTGTTTACATTCAAAAACTTAACCGTCTTCAAAATCATATGTGGATGGAAGCATACAATGCAGACAACGGAGAAAAAATCAAAGTTTTGTTTGAAGAAACAAGCAACAAATATTTTGAACCAGAACATCCTATAGTATTTCTTCCAAACAATCCAAACCAGTTCCTTTATTTCTCAGAAAGAGATGGTTTTGATCACTTGTACCTTTACGATACAGATGGCAAACTTATCAAACAAGTTACAAAAGGTGACTGGATGGTAAATGAAATAGCAGGTTTCAATAAGAAAGCAACAGAATGTTACATCTATGCAACAAAAGATTCTCCATTGGAGAAAAACTTCTATTCTATCAATATGAAGAATGGTAAGATTACCCGTATAACTCCAAATCACGGAACACACTATGTAACATTCAATGAAGAGGGAACATACTTCGTAGATTCATACACAAGCACAGACGTTGCATACGCAACAGTATTGCTTAACAATAAAGGTCAAATTGTAAAAGAATTGGATAAGAGCGAAGACCCATTTGCAAAACTTGACAATGCTCCTACAATCACTATAGATACTTTACATGCACAAGACGGTACAGTTCTTTATACTCGTATGATAAAACCAAAGGATTTCAATCCTAACAAAAAATATCCTGTAATCATTTATGTTTACAATGGACCTCACGCACAACTTATCACAGACTCTTGGACAGCAGGAGCAGGAAACTTTCTTCCATTCCTTGCTACACAAGACTACATCGTTTGGACTCTTGACGGAAGAGGCTCTGCAAACAGAGGTTATGAATTTGAAAGCGCAATCTGGCACCAATGTGGTGATGCAGAAATAAGCGACCAGATGCGTGGTGTAGAATATTTGAAATCTTTACCATATGTTGACAGCGAAAAGATTGGTGTTGATGGTTGGAGTTATGGTGGCTTCATGACATTGTCTCTTACTCTTAGAAACCCTGGCGTATTCAAAGTTGCTACTGCTGGTGGTCCTGTAATAGACTGGAAGTGGTATGAAGTAATGTACGGAGAAAGATATATGGGTACTCCAGAAAACAATGCTGCAGGTTTCCAGAAAGCTTCTGTTCTTAACTACATAGACAATATTCCAGAAGATGCACACATACTTGTTATGCAAGGATACCTTGACAATACAGTTGTAGCACAACACTCTTTGGAATTTATCCGTCAATGTGTTGAAAAGAAGAAACCTGTTGATTACTTCATGTACACAAACCACGAGCACAACGTACGTGGAAAAGATAGAGTAGAACTATACAAGAAAATCTTCAACTACTACGAAGATTACCTAAAATAAAACCTAGTTTCAGTAAAATAACTCTTCGTTTTATTCCAGCGAAACGCCGTTTCAGTAAAATAAAACGAAGAGTTATTTCAGCAAAACGAAGAGTTGTTGTATTAAAAAGGAATAATCAAAAATAGAAACATATTATGAATATCTTATTATTGGGTAGCGGTGGTAGAGAATCCGCTTTGGCAAGAGTAATAGCAAAGAGCAGTTTGAAAGAAAAATTCTTCATAGCTCCAGGAAATCCTGGTATGAGAATGTGGGGAGAATGTGTAAATCTTAATGGTTTTGAGGAAATAGGCAATTTCTGTAAGAAAGAGAAAATAGATATTCTTGTTGTTGGACCAGAACAACCATTGGTTGACGGAGTAAGTGATTATTTTGCTAATGATGCAGAATTGAAGAATATAACAGTTGTAGGACCAAACAAGGAAGGTGCACAACTGGAAGGAAGTAAAGACTTTTCAAAAGAATTTATGTTCCGTCACAATATTCCAACAGCAAAATACAAGACATTTACAAAGGAAACTCTTGCAGCAGGAAAAGAATTTTTGAAAACATTGCAGGCTCCTTATGTTTTGAAGGCTGATGGTCTTGCAGCAGGAAAAGGTGTTTTGATTCTTTCTTCTTTGGAAGAAGCAGAAGCAGAACTAGACAATATGCTTAGCAATGAGAAATTCGGAAAAGCATCTGCAAAGGTTGTTATAGAAGAATTTCTTAGCGGTATAGAGTGCAGCGTATTCGTAATGACAGACGGACAACACTATGTCCTTCTTCCTGAAGCCAAGGACTACAAGAGAGTAGGAGAGGGCGATACAGGCTTGAATACAGGTGGAATGGGAAGTATTTCTCCAGTTCCATTCTGTGACAAAGACTTTATGAAAAAGGTTGAAGAAGAAGTAATAAAACCTACTATCAACGGATTGGTTGAAGATAAAATACATTATCAGGGATTTATTTTCTTCGGTCTTATGAACGTAAACGGAGAACCATACGTAATAGAATACAATGTTCGTATGGGAGACCCAGAAAGTGAAAGTGTATTTGCAAGATATGATGCCGACATAGTTGAAGCATTTGTTTTGATGGGAAAGAAAGCTCTTGACAAATATGCTATGAAGATTTCTGAAAAAACTGCTACAACAGTTATGTTGTGTTCTGGCGGTTATCCAGAAAGTTATGAAAAAGGAAAGGAAATACTTGGCTTAGACAATACAAAAGATGCTATCCTTTATCACGCAGGAACAAAGGTAGATGGAGAAAAGATTCTTACAAGTGGTGGTAGAGTTTTGGCAGTTACTTGTCTTGGAGATAATATGCAAGATGCTTTGAATCAATGTTATCAAAACATAGAAAAAATATCTTTTGACAAGATGTATTTCCGTAGAGATATAGGTAAAGATTTAATGAAATAATAAGACAAGATTATGCGACAATATCTGGATTTGTTGGATTATGTTCTGAAAAATGGAGCAGACAAAGGCGACAGAACAGGAACAGGAACCAAGAGCGTATTTGGTTATCAGATGAGGTTTAATCTTGCTGATGGTTTCCCTTTGCTGACAACAAAGAAACTTCATACTCGCAGTATTATTCACGAATTGCTTTGGTTTTTGCAAGGAGATACCAATATCAAGTACCTTCACGATAACAAGGTAACTATTTGGGATGAATGGGCTGATGAAAATGGAGACCTTGGTCCTATCTATGGTCATCAGTGGAGACATTGGGATGGAAAAGATGGCTTTTGTGACCAGATTTCTCAAGTGATAGAACAGATAAAAAACAATCCAGATAGCCGTAGACATATAGTTTCTGCTTGGAATGTTACAGAGATAGACAAGATGGGCTTGCCCCCTTGTCATGTTATGTTCCAGTTTTATGTTGCCAATGGTAAGTTGTCTTTACAACTTTACCAGAGAAGTGCAGATATCTTTTTAGGTGTTCCTTTCAATATAGCTTCATACGCTATCCTTTTGGCAATGGTGGCACAGGTTACAGGATTGGAATGTGGAGATTTTATCCATACTCTAGGAGATGCACACCTATATAGCAATCATTTAGACCAAGCACGACTACAACTGACAAGAGAACCATATGCTTTGCCAACGCTTAAACTTAATCCAGATGTGAAAGATATTTTCTCATTCAAATATGAAGATATTCAGATCGAAAACTATCAATCACACCCACACATTAAGGCAGATGTCGCAGTATAATACACCAATTACGTTATAATAAAGAATAATGAATACTTTTTCAATCATAGTGGCAGTAGCAGATAACAATGCTATAGGAAAAGACGGGGATCTATTGTGGCATATCCATGATGATATGGTTTTCTTCCGCAATACAACCAGAGGTCATCCTGTTATCATGGGAAGAAAGACTTGGGATAGTTTGCAGGTAAGACCTTTGCCAAAGAGAAAAAACTATGTGATAACCAAAAATACTGAATTTTCTTTTCAGGATGTAGAGGTTTTACATTCTACACAAGACGTTGCAAAGATAGAAGATACAAATGAAGAATATTTTATAATAGGAGGAGGAAGTATTTACAAGGAGTTTCTTCCTATGTGTTCAAAATTGTATCTTACAAAGGTTTATTCTTCTTTTCCTGAAGCAGATACTTCCTTTCCAGAAATAAATATGGAAGAATGGAAAATAATATCTGAAAGCGAAATTATGACAGACGAAGAAAGTAAACTGAAATTCCAGTTTATAACATTGGATAGAAAATAAGACAGAGAGTTATTTATAAAATGAAAAGGCAAGAGGATTTTTCTTCTTGCCTTTCTTTTTATTTGTTTAGAATTTCTTTGTTCTTATGTGACAATAAGGTTCTCCACCTGTTTTTACATAATATTTCTGGTGGTATTCCTCAGCATTCCAGAATTTTTTGAAAGGAATAAGCAAAGTGTTTACTTCGTAGCCTTTATCTTTCAATATATTGATAACCTCTGTTGCTTGTTGCTTCTGTTCTTCATTGGCGAAGAATATGCAACTGCGATATTGAGGACCAATGTCTGGACCAACACCGTCTGTTTGTGCTGGGTCGTGTATTTCAAAGAATACTTTGCAAAGCTGAATATAATCAACCTTTGTGCTGTCATATTCTACCATTATAGCCTCTACGTGATGGGTAAGATGTGCTTTTACTTGCTCATACTTTGGATTTTCTTCTTCTCCACCTGTATAACCAACTGTAGTTTTCAATACACCTTCCTGTTTGTCAAACTCGTGTTGTACTCCCCAGAAACAACCTCCGGCAAATACTGCTTGTTTTATATTGTTTTCCATATTGTTTTTTTATTGCATCAGAAACCTGTCCATGTTTGTCTCCAAATATCACTTGCTATGTTGTCCCAACGCATAATAGTAGCGTGGAAGAAGTCTGTTGTGTATCCGTTAAGAAGTTCTGCTTTCTTTGTACTGTCGCTTTCGTTTTGATAAAGTTTTTCAACAAAAGGAAGTTCTCTCTGGCCTTTATCCAAGAAATATTTCTGACCTTTTTCTATCATTGAACGATATTTTCCCCAACGAACTGTTGCCAGACGATTAGCTTTTCTATAGTGCCACAAAGCAGCATCTTCTCTTTCTACGTGTTGACCACAAGTTCCTAAAAGTTTTGGAAGTTCTGTATTGCCGCAGAATATAGGGAAGCGAGGACTTTCTCCAGGGTTATCCAATGCAACCCAAGCAACTCCACCTATTTCATCTGGAAGCCAAGAACGAAGTTGTATTACTGTACTATATGCACACCAAGGAACACTTACAGTACGGATGTTGTTCATAGCTTCGTCATTTGCATAAGCTTTGTATGTGTCTATCTCGTCTGGACGCATCCAAGGATTAGCAAAAGAAGAAACTATTTTTTCAGGCTGACCTTCTACGATATTTCCTTCTTTGTCTTTGTCTTTGTATTTAGGATTAGGTATAAGTAGTCTTCCACTAAGGTTTTTCTCTGTTCCTTCATAATAACTGCCAAGAAGATTGCTAACCATTTCCACGCTGACTTTCTGATCTGGTTTTACACTCAAAGGAAGATCTTCTACTGTATCGCTCAAGTTCATAGAAGGAGCAAGAGTTGACATAATAAAGAACTCTCTCACGCTGTAGTTTTTCTTTTCTCCAAAATAATTACCGCCACTGTAAGCTCTCCAGAAAGAAAATTCTTCTTTCCCATCCCAAAGTTTTAGATCTTTTGCAACTTTATAGATGTTTTCAGAAGCCATGCAGTTAGCTTTGTCATTTGTATCTATCTTTGATATTCTGCAGATATTGGCAGAAACTGCTATTTCATCATCAGGTATTCTTATTGCAGCCCAAACACCACCAATCTTTTTAGGACCTTCTCCAAATATTTCAAAAATCCATACTTCATCTTTATCTGCTATTGTAAGACATTCTCCACTATCTCCATAGCCATATTTCTTTACTAGTTCACCCATAAGTTTTATAGCTTCCCTTGCTGTAGAACATCTTTCCAAAGCTATTCTTGCAAGTTCTTCTATCATGAACATACCTTTTTTGTTTTGCAAAGTGTCTCTGCCTGAAATAGTAGTTTCACCCATAGCCAGTTGCTTTTCATTCAAACAAGGGTATGCAGAATCCAAGAAACGATAAGTGTGTTTTACCTGAGGAATAGTTCCTTTGATTTTTACATTTGTACTATCGCCAGGAGTCTGTGTGTGCATTCTTCCATCGTAGATGGCAGTTACAGTATCGTTGGCGTAGTCTTTGGCTGCTACCATTTTCATCCAAGTTCTGTACCATGAGTCGCAAGTGTGAGAAGTAATCACACTACCGTCTGTTGTGGCTTTCTTGCCAACCATGATACTGGTACAAGATTCTTTTGTGCGAAAATCTTTTTTATTTTCATCTATCTGTGCAGAAGATAGTGTAGGGAAGGCAAGCAATAAAGCCAAGCCTATAAGTATTTTCTTAGTATTCATTGTGTATATTTTTATTATTATTCGTGATGACAACATTTGTGACCTTCTTCGTGATGGTGGTCGTGTTCACATACTTGGTTAGGATCAACAGTAAATCCTTCTGGCATAGGCATAAATTTACCACGGGATTTTAAAAATTCTACTATTTGACCTGCGTCCATACCACTCTGGCAGCAAGAAAAGAAACGTGCATCTTCTCCAAATGTTTCTATAATTGCTTTCTTTAGACTTTCTTCAGTGAAACTTTTGCCTTCCATCATATGCAAAACTTCATGTGCGTGTACTTCTATCATTGTGTTATATTTTATTAGTATGAATATTCTTTTGCAAAGATATAAAATAAAGATAAAATACCCTAGGATAAAGGTGAATTTAGTTTGAAAAACTATTTCTATAGTCTAAAATCCTTGAAAATGTTGATTTTTTTAGAGAAAAAGTCTTCATTATAGAAATTTATATTACTTTTGCTAAATGATCGGTGTTTTGAGACTTAGTCTTCGCTCGAATATTGATTAAAACAAACAAAGAAGACAACTTAAAAAAAACTAATAAAAAGATGAAAAAAGTATTATTGACAGTTGTTCTTGCTCTTGTTGCAACAACAACATTCGCACAAAAAGGTGCTATCTGGTTTGATGGTAACATCGCTTTCACAAACCAAACAGTTAACAACGAAATTACTGATACAAAATTAGGTTCAACTGATTTTGATATCAACGTTAGCGGTAACTACATGCTAGCTGATCAATGGTCTCTAGGTCTTGGTCTTGGTTACAACATGCAGTCTGCTGATTACGCTGTAGATCTAGCAAACAAAACTAACATGTTCACAGTTGCTCTTCAAGGTTACTACTTCCAACCATTGTGTGGTAAACTTGTATGGGCTCCAAGAGCTTTCTTCTCTTATGGAATGGGAACATACACAACTGAAATGGCTGCTCCATTGTCAGATATAGATCAAGATTTCAGCGCTATAACTTTGGGTGTTGAACCATTGTCATTCAAATATGTTTGTGGACAACACTGTGCTTTCACATTCGCTTTCAACTTTGCTGACATTTACTTCATGTCAGAAAGTGTTAAAGATGTTAGCACAACTAACACATTCCACTGCCAACTTGGTAACGTTGCTGGTTTGACAACTGGTGGTCTAGGTTTCAAACTTGGTTTTGCTTACACTCTATAATATTATAGAAATAGTATAGACAATAAGAGAGCAAGGATTTTTTCCTTGCTCTTTCTTTTTTTATTTATGGAAGGTTTCCTGTTTCTAATCTCTAAAAAATAACTCTTCGTTTCGCTCGCGTAACTCTTCGTTTTATTTTTCTAACTCTTCGTTTTAGAAATTTTTTATTTGATGTTTTTTTTATTTGATGTTTCTTTGAAGAATTTAGTAAAAAAAATTTTTTCATCAAAATACTTACACTATAAGGATAACCCTAGACAGAGAAAGCAAATTCTAGAAAGTAGTCGAAATTTCCGAAGGTTTGCTTTTAAAAAATATTCGATTTTTGATATGTTTATAAAAAAAATGTGTATTTTTGCAATCGTAAACCGAAAGTTTCGCTTTACATATATTCGGTTTGTTTGCAAGAAAAGCATGTGCTTAGTTGACCTGAAATCTGGAAAATTTCTATTGACAACTGGCTTTTGCATAGAGCTTATCAGCGCTACAGGCGTTGATTCTCCTATGTATATTTGTTGTCGGGTATTCCAGAACCTCAGGTCGGTATAAGTAGGGTTTTCACGCCTTTCTTTATGTAAGTTTAATTCATCTTCTTAGAATCCCAGAAGAATATTTTTTTTGATAATA
>JAGHSX010000182.1 GCA_018065645.1 Candidatus Scybalousia scybalohippi | reverse complement strand
CAATAAATTTTCGTATCTTTGCGTTTTATAATATTATATATTTAAAACCATAGAAAAAGTGTTTAAGAAACATATATTATTCGTCATTTGTTTATTCTGTTTTGTCTTTGCCAATGCTCAGCAGAAGATAGTAGGCAAGGTGTCAGACAAGCAGGGAAAAGCTATAGAGAACGTAAGCATAGGTTCTTTGAATATGTCTAAGCAGATTGGTACCATCACCAATTCCAAGGGAGAATATTCTTTGAATCTTAATGCCAATGTGGAATATAAAATAAGATTTTCCTGCATAGGTTTTAAGGATTTTGATACAATTATAAGACTGCAATCTTTGCAGAACAAGACAATAGATGTTATTCTTGAAAATGCAGTAGAAACTCTTGACGCTATAGAAGTTAAGGGCGATTATTCAAGAGAAGATGGAGTTACAAGAATATCTACCGAGTGGGCGAAAAATGTTGCAGGTCCAACTGGTGGAGTGGAAAATGTGATAAAATCTACAGAAGGTGTTTCTTCCAACAATGAACTTTCTTCACAATATTCTGTTCGTGGTGGAAACTTTGATGAAAACCTTGTATATGTAAACGATATAGAGATAAACCGACCTTTGCTTATAAGAAACGGACAGCAGGAAGGATTGTCCTTCATCAATACTGATATGATAGGAGATATTCAGTTTTCTTCTGGAGGTTTCGATGCTCAGTATGGAGACAAGATGTCTTCTGTTTTGGATATCAAATACAAGAAACCGAGAGAGTTTTCTGGTAATGCAAGTATAGGTTTGTTGGGTGGTAGTGCTCATGTTGAGGGTTTGATAGGCTCAAGATTTACTTATCAGCTTGGTTATAGAAACAAGACAAGCAGTTACTTGCTTAATTCTCTGGAGACACAGGGAGACTACAATACTACTTTCAACGATTTACAGACCTATTTGACCTATGACATAAACGAGAAGATGGAGCTTGCTTTCTTGGGTAATGTGTCAGACAACAAGTATAATTTTGTTCCACAGACAAGAGAAACTCAGTTTGGAAATATCTATCAAACACTTAACCTAAGAATATACTTTGACGGAGAGGAATTGGATAGATTCACTTCTTTGTTTGGAGCGTTTATGTTTACATATAAGCCAAAGAAAGACTTGCAGCTTAAGTTTATCTCATCTGCCTTTTCTACCAATGAATCTGAATCTTACGATATACAAGGCCAGTATTGGCTGTATGAAACAGGTGGCTTGGGTAGTGAGGAAGAATTTGATAGAGGTATAGGTACATACTTGGAACACGCAAGAAACAACCTTAATGCAAATATCTTCAATCTGGAACATAAAGGTTACAAATACTACGATAATGGCCTTTTGTCTTGGGGTGTTAAATATCAGAGAGAACATATCAACGATGGTATAAGAGAATGGAAGATGGTGGACTCTTCAGACTATACAATACCTTCTATTCCAGATGGTATAGGAGTTTATGATGGTCCTAATCCACCTATGCTGCAAAACTTCTATCGTTCACATAATGATATCTCTACCAACCGTCTTACAGCATTTGCTCAAAGACAGTTCACTATGGAAAGAGATAAAGGAACTTTCTTCTTCAACCTTGGCGTAAGAGGACAATACTGGGATTTCAACAACGAGTTTTTCCCTTCTCCTAGAGTAAGTATGAGTTTCAAGCCAAACATCAAACAGGATATTATGTTTAGATGTGCTACAGGTATCTATGCTCAGTTTCCTTTCTTCAAGGAGTATAGAGATGAACAGGGAGATATAAACAAAGATATCAAGAGCCAGAAATCTTGGCACATGGTCCTTTCTTCCGACTGGAACTTCAAGATGTTGGACAGAAACTTCAAATTTGTTACTTCAGCATACTACAAATATCTGTGGGATATTATTCCATACCATATAGATAACGTAAGAATCCGTTATACAGCACAAAATAATGCCATAGGCTATGTTGCAGGTTTGGATATGAAACTCTTTGGAGAGTTTGTCAAGGGTATAGATTCTTGGTTGACTCTTTCCATTATGAAGACAGAACAGGATATTGAAGGAGATGGACAAGGCTATCTTCCAAGACCTACAGACCAGTTGATAAATGCAAGCGTAAGCTTCCAGGACTATCTGCCAAATATGCCTTGGATGAGAGTTTATCTTAACTTCAATTATGGTAGTGGTTATCCATATTATCCACCAAATTCTACATCTGTGTTAAGAATGCCTAACTATTTGAGAGCAGATATAGCCTTTACCTTTAGAATAAAAGATGAGGAGGCTTCTTGGGCAAAGGGAAACTTTATGAAGTTTGCAAAACGTATATGGTTGAACCTTGAATGGTTGAACGTGTTCGATACCAAGAATGTAATCTCATATATGTATGTGCAAGACTTTGCCGGAGTTCCATATCCTGTGCCAAATTACTTGACACCTTCACGTTTGAATGCAAAACTGACTGTAGAATTCTAAACAAAAGAAAAATAGATGACAATTCCAGAATTTAAAAATATAGCAGTAAAAGATTATAAACCAGAGATAAGAACTTTGTCTAATGGTATAAAGACATATTGTTTCAACAACAAAGAAATGGAAGTTGCTTTCATGAAGATAATCTTTGACAATGCAGGAACAATATCCCAGGACAAATTTTTTACTGCAGCTCTTACCAAGACTCAGTTAAATCAGGGAACAAAAGATTATTCTGCTATGGAGTTGGCAGACAATCTGGATTTCTACGGAGTAAACTATGCACCATCTACAAGTAATGAAAGGACATCTTTGGCTTTCTCCTTTATGCAGCAATACCAGAAAGATGTTTTTCCTCTTATAGAGCAGATGATAAAATATCCTGTATTTCCTCAAAGTAATCTGCAAGTAACTATCAACAACTCCCGTCAGGAGTATTTGATGAAAACCCAGCAGACTAACTTTCTTGCACATAAAGCATTTATGACCAATCTTTTTGGAGAAGATTCTCCTTATGGCAAGTATGCAAGGGTAGAAGATTATGACAAGGTAACACCAGAGGATTTGAAACTTTTCTATCAGAAGAGATATTCTTTCAACCAATGCTATATAATGCTTGCAGGAAATATAGATGAAGAGTTTTATTCCTTGCTGGAAAGATATCTTGGAGAAGAAAGATGGAACGAATCTACAGCAGACATCTCAAGACCACAGATAGATATAGACTTTGCTCCAAAGTATAAGACAATATATACAAATCTTCCTTCTGCAGTACAATCTTCCATAGCTATGGGAAAACTTGTGCCAGGAATAGAACATGAAGACTATATACCTTTGTCTGTTTTGAATTGTTTGTTTGGAGGTTTCTTCAATTCCCGTTTGATGTCAAATATTAGAGAGGAGAAAGGATATACTTATGGAATAGATTCTGTCCTTGCTCCATTCAAATATGGCAATATTATGTTAATAGTCAGCGACGTTACAGCAGACAAAGATTCTCTTACCATAGAAGAAATACATAAGGAAATGATACGCCTTAGAGAAGAAAAAGTATCAGAGGAAGAACTTACTATGGTAAAGAATTATATGACTGGAGATATGTTGAGAAGTACAGACGGCGTGGCAGATATCTGTGAGAACTATGAATATTTCATTCGCTACAACCTTAGAGAAGATTACAACTCATATATGCTTAAGAGAATACAGTCAACTACTCCAGAAGAGATCTTGTCTTTGGCTAACAAGTATTTATTGGAAGATACATTTCTTACATCTATAGCAAAAAAGGTTGAATAAAAACAACACAAACTATAATGAAAAAAATAATATTATTTATACTATCTATCTTATCTTTGATTTATGTGCAAGCACAATGTACACAGGTCAACGAAGATGGTAGTGTGACTATTATTCTTCCTTTTACTGTAGATTGCTCTCTCTCTATTATAGAAGACGAAAATACTTCTACTTGGATCACTAATATAGAGGACGGGCAAACTACCTATACAACAAATATTTTCAATGCCAACAATGGTCCAGTAAGTTATCTTCTTTCTTGTGAGATGTATTATAATGCTCCTATTACCACTATTTTCGCAACGGCTGTTCAGCAGGATGCCAATAGTATTCTGGTGATGAGTCCCAATACTGCAGGCATTTACAACGTTTACAGAAAACGTCCTAGTCTTAATGAAGATTGGATACTTATAGGTCAGACGGATGCCAGCGCAAGATTCACGGACGATGTGCAGAGTATCTGTAGGGATACTATTTATTATAGACTGGAAAGAGAAAATTCAGGTTGCTCCAGTATTAGCAACATAGCCAAGGTTGTAGTAGGAGATATAGAGATACCTGACCCTCCTGAAATATCTATGGCAACAATAGATTTGCAGACACAAAAATATGAACTGCATTGGCAAGCTTCCACATCAGAAGATGTTCTTGGCTATTTGATTTGTAAGGGAAATCCTTGCGTAACACTGGATACTGTTTGGGGCAAGGAAACAGATTTCTATGTTTACGAGTCTTGCGATATATTGGAAGCAAATTCTTTGGCTGTTATGGCTTTTGATACCTGTATGAATACTTCCTTGAGAACAGACAGATTGACAAATATGGTATTGAAAGTTGATAGGTTTAATTGTTCCAATGAAGTTACTTTTTCATGGAATGAAGTAGAATATGTTCCATTATGCAATACTCCTTATGAAATATATATGAAGCAAGGTAATGGAAATTATACTCTGCTTACAGGAGCATTATCTAGTCCTGTTACAGTAAACATACCAGCAACTAGTGGGGAGATGTCATTCTATGTCAGGACTGCTAGCAAAGATGATGCAAATGTTTTTGCTTATTCCAATGTTGTTAAGATAGAACAGAATACTGCAGACACTCTTGACTTTGTTATTATGAGGACAGCTTCTGTTAATGCAGATAATAGTTCTGTAACAGTAAGAGCATACGTTGACAATACAAAGCAAAACAAAGATTTTAAACTCTATCGTGCAGAGGATAATGGAATGTTTTCTCTTGTTGCAGAACAGCAATACAATGGAGATGAGATAATAGAGTTTACAGATTATATAGGAGACAGACTTCCAAATCATACATATACTTATTATGTGGAAGCTTCAGATGTTTGTGGTATAAACTACACTCGTTCTTCCAACAAAGTTACAACTATGAAGTTAAGTATAGAGGAAATGTCTTTCTCTGAGAACAAAATATCGTGGACTCCGTTTAATACTTGGCAAGTTGGCTCATACGATGTGTATCGTTATCCAGAAGGAGAACAAGATGCTTCTACCTATATAGGAACAACTACTTCCAACGTACTTATAGATGATATTTCTCAACTGCTAAGTGCTGCAGATAGAATATTTTATTATGTGTCAGCAACACAAGCTAGCGCAGGACCAGACAGCAGAATAGAGACAGCAAATTCTTCACAAAACTATATACAAAAAGAAACAATATTCTTTATTCCTAACGCCTTTTCTCCAACAGATGGCAATGTGGAGATAAATACATTTAAGCCAGCATGCCATTTTGTTAGAGCAGGAACCTATGATATGAAAATATACAACCGATGGGGAGAATTGTTGTTCTCAACCAATGATGCCGATGAGGGATGGAATGGAAAATATAAAGGTGCTTTTTGTCCTATAGGTGTATATACTTATGTAATACAGTTTATCAATTCAGAGGGCAAGATAGAAAAGCACGCTGGTACTTTTATGCTTTGTGACTAAAAATTCAAGAAAATAATGAAACAAATAAGAACTGTTTTTTCCCCAGCCTTGTATCCTTATGTTAGAAGAGAGGGAGAGTATCTTGTAGTTGTAGTGGATATATTGCGAGCAAGTACTACTATCTGCACAGCCATAGAACACGGAGCAACGCTTATTCCAAAGAAAACAGTTGAAGAGGCAAGGAAAGCCAAGGAAGAAGGTTGCCTGGTAGCAGGAGAAAGAGTAGAAGAAGATTTCTCATTTGCAGACCTTGGTAATTCTGCTACAGAGTTTATTACAGATAAAATCAATGGCAGAGAGATAATACATTCTACCACTAACGGCACAAGAGCAATAAGAATGGCTATGGAATATTCTCCAGAAGAAATTCTTATAGGTGCATTCTCAAATATTGATACTTTGGTTTCATATCTTAAAGACAAAGAATGTGATATAGAGATATTCTGTTCTGGATGGAAGAACAACTTCTGTATAGAAGATACAGTATTTGCTGGTGCTTTGGCAGAAAGACTTATAAAAGAAGGCGATTTTATCAATAAAGACGATTCCACCTTTACCGCTATCAATCTATGGAATGCAGCAAAAGACGATCTTTTGTCTTTCATGGAAAACGCTTCACATATTCACAGACTTAGAAAAAGAAACCTACAGGAAGTTTTTCCATATACCTTTACGCTCAACACTTGTCATTCTATTCCTATAGTAAAAGATGACAGAATAGTTAAGTTGTAAGAAAAAAGAAAGGGACTCAAAAAATGAGCCCCTTTTGTTTATGTGTTGTTTTTTTACATCTCTATTAGAGTGTATTCTTTTGTGCCTATGCCGATTTCTTCTGCATAACGGATACCTGCTTGCCATGTTGTATCTGGGTGAAGCATGTGGAACTTGTCGCTATGAGAATGTTCCTCACAACCACAAGAACAATGTTCTTTTTCTTTGTCTGCCAACATATTGTTTGTCTTAAGTGTTGGAGCAGCATTTACCAAATCTACGCAAGCCTGGTCTAAAGCTACAGGGTCGAAACTGCAAGCCATACCAAGGTCTGGAACAATGGCAGCATCATTATGTCCCCAGCAATCACACTCTGGACTTACATTCATAATGAAAGCTATGTGGAAGTGTTGTTTGTCCTTGATAACAGCTTTTGCATATTCAGCTATCTTGTAGTTAAGTATTTCTCCGCTTTCCTGAGAAGACATAACGGCAGCTTCATTTTTGCATATTGCAACACATTGTCCGCAACCTACACACTTGTTGTAATCTATAACGGCTTTCTTATCTACAATTTTTACAGCTTTGTGATTACAGTTGTTTTCACATATCTTGCAGCCTATACATTTTTCTGTAAGAATCTTTGGTTGAGCAGTAGCGTGCATATCTTTCTTTCCAGCTACACTACCAGAACCCATACCAAGATTTTTTAAAGCTCCACCAAATCCAGACATCTCATGACCTTTGAAGTGAGTCATACTGATGATAACATCACTCTCTGCAATGGCAGCACCAATCTTTGGTTCTGGACAATATTTTCCTTGTACGTCTATAATACGTTCATCTTTTCCTCTCAAACCATCTGCGATGATAACATCACAACCAGTAGCTATAGAGTTGAATCCGTTTACCATAGCAGTACGAATATGATCTACTGCGTTGTCTCTGCTTCCTTTGTATAGTGTGTTAGCGTCTGTAAGGAAAACTTTACCTCCCATCTGTTGAAGGAGTTTTACTATTGTAGCAGCATAGTTTGGACGTATGTATGCTACGTTTCCAAGTTCGCCAAAGTGTATTTTTACAGCTACATATTTATCTTTGCAGTCCAGTTTTTCTATTCCTGCACGTTTTACCATACGTTCAAGTTTTTGCAAAAGATTTCCTGTCTGACTTGCACGTAAATTTGTGAAATATACTTCTGATGCCATAATCTGTTTAGAACGTATTTTATTATTTAATATATTTGTTTATCAACCAAGAACCAAGTATCATCATTCCCATACCTGGAAGACCTGTAACGAAATCTTGGAAAGCAATATTCGCTCCAAGGAAAGACCATTCCAAAACTCCTGCAAGAGCAAATGCAGCAGCAACGGTAATGATATTTGAAACAAGGTTGCAACCTAAATGTTTTTTAGTAAAATAAGCAACTCCTACTAAAAGAGCACCTTTTAGAAGCATATCTGGTACCAAAGCAAATGCTGGAGCAGAGAATAGAAGACAACCCAATACGGGTGTCATAATACTTGTAAGCAAACCTACTTGCCAGCCATATCTCATAGCAGCTACAAGTGTGAAGAAATAGATAGGCAAAAACATTACTCCACCACCTGGAATAAGATGGAATAGGTGAGGCAAAGCAATGTTTGCTGCGATGAACAAGGCTGATTTTATGTAAGCCTTGCTTTGTGTTAGTTTTAATTCGTAAGTCATTTTGTTTATGATTATTTGTTTGTATTTATTATAACTTGTTTTCTTTTAGATTATTGTTTATTCGTTCAGTTCTTTGGCAAAACCTATAGATATGGAGTTTCCTATCTGCTGGCAAACGTTGCTTGCAAATTTCTCTCCGCTCTTTATCATCTTTTCCCAAGCCTCCAGAGGCATAGATGTCAAATCTCCTTTGTATGATGTTTTCAATAGGGCGTAAAGGAATCCTGCGTTGAAATTATCTCCAGCTCCTATGGTGGAAATAGTTTCTATAGGAGAGACAGAAAAGGAATGTTTTATCGTTGGGGTTCTCAACTCTATTGTTTTGTCTGCCTGTGTACATATATAAAGCAAGGACAGAATGGTTTTATGTGTTTTTCATAGATGGTGTCTATGTTTGTTTCGTTGTAGAGTATTGTAAAATCCTCTATAGAACCTCTTACTACAGAACACATAGACATGTTCTCCTCTATGTTGCCCATAATGTAAGGAAGATCTGCTATATGTGGTTTTCTGAAGTTTATGTCGTAGTATAATGTTGCTTTGTTGTTGTAGGCTTTCTTGAGCATAGAGCGTACAGAATCTCTTATAACAGGATTGACTGCAAAGAAAGAACCAAACAATACTGCATCATCTTCGTTTATCTCTGGGCAGTTGTCTGAGATAGAAGCAGAAGCGTGGTCTTTGTAGAAGGTGTAGTTGGCGTCATTCCTTTCGTTGAGGAGTGCTAGAGATATGTGAGTCTTGGTATTTTTGTGACGTGTGACAAATCTGTCTCCCACACCATTCTCTCTCAAATATCTGCAGATAATATCTCCTACATGGTCATCTCCAGTCTCTGTAACCATATCACATTTCACTCCGCTTCTTCCCAAGGAAATCATAGCGTTGAATGTTGAGCCTCCAGGTACTGCAGCTTGTGGCTGATCGTTGCGAAATATGATGTCGAAAACAGTTTCTCCTATTCCTATTATACGTCTCATCTTGCTTTAGAAAATTAACTGATACAAAGATACTCCTATTCTATGAACTGACAAAACAAAAATAAGATTTTATCTATTCTAAAATTTATTTTTTTCTATTTGTTTGATTTTTACTTTTTTGAAAGAATTGTGTTT
>JAGHSX010000044.1 GCA_018065645.1 Candidatus Scybalousia scybalohippi | reverse complement strand
ACTTGTTCAGAGAAAAGAGGGTCAGGACAATAACCCTCAATCTTGAACTTACATACCACTTCATTGTTTTCTGCCACTGTAGCAGAATATCTAACTGATGTATTTGGTAAGAACCTCAATGTGTAAACACTGTACATCAAATCTATTGCCTGCTGTGGATTGAAGAACCTATTCAACACTTGTTTCCTTTGTGTCATCTGTGCTTCATTCTCAGCAACAACCCAACCGTTGATTTCTACGTTACGAGTCTCAAGGCTAGTACCGGTTACATATACACCAATCTGATTTACATACTTATAAGAGTGGTGGGTGCTTGTTACCTGACCCCAGTCCACTGAGTTAAGTATGTAGTCATTTGTCGAAACCATGTCCAACGTCAGCACTGCTCTTGTCTGAACGTTCTGGAGCTTAATGCCTTCAACCAACTCCACCACTCCTTTCGTATTAGAAGCCTTCAGCCATATCTCGCTTTGTCTTCCTCATCTGTCTAGCAGCTTCGATTTCATCAATATCCTTATTGCTGTAGAATATGAACGTATCACCGTCGCTACCATTATTATATCCTGATTTGCCAGAATTGTCAACAGCCCTATTTCCAATAGGCATACCGCTGAAACCATTGTATCCAACATACCCTAATGTGCCATCTGCATTTGCAACAACTCTGCCCTGCTCAATCAAGTATGCTAAGTCTTTCGTCATGTTGTTTATAGAATTGTGCATTCTACTCTCAATCGACTCAAACCAGAATGCTAACTGATTGTACATTGACTGAAGTCTATCAGCAAACGTTTCTGCATCTACTAACGTTTCCATATCTGCATCAGCACTAAGGTCTTCAATACCATCATCCAACGAACTCTGAATGCTCTTCATAGCTGCTGGCATGGCTCCTTCAAAACCTACTGCAACACCGGCTGGCAACCACTGACCAACTTCGTCTCTAAACACTTTCGAAGGCGAACCAATACCCAATGCATCTTTTACACCATCTACAATGCCAGAGAAGAAACTCTTTACATTTGCAACGAAAGTATCCTTCGCCGCTTTGATACCATTCCAAACACCATTTACGATGTCCGAACCAATTGACTTAACTTTGTCAGCAATTCCAGACGCAGCAGATGTAACACCGTTGATTAACTCTGTGATTGCATCCTTACCTTTTTGCTTCATCTGTGATACCCAAGTAGTACAGTTGTTAATTGCACTATCTAAGTACTGCTTGATTTTGCTAGGTAAGTTCGTAATCGTATTAACGACATTGTTCAAGAAGCCTTGTGCAGCCTCTGTCGCTTTCGTCTTCATATTGCTTACCCAAGTTGTCACATTGTTAATTGCACTTGTCAAGAACTGCAAAATCTTACCCGGCAACTGTGTGAAGAACGACACCACCTGATTGATGAAATTCGTTCCCATTTCCTTTGCCTTGTTCACCATATTGGTTGCCCACGTCTGTACATTATTGAATGCACTCGTTATGAACTGGAGCACTTTGCCTGGTAATTGAGTGAAGAATGCAACTACCTGATTAAGGAAATTTGTTCCCATCTCCTTCGCTTTGGCTACCATGTTCGATACCCATATAACGATGTTCGCCAATGTATTACCAATGAAGTATCCAACCTTGTACGGTAAGTCTGTAAAGAACTCAACTACTGCATTCAAGAAATTCTGTCCCATCTCACGAGCTTTTGCAATCATGTTGCTAACCCATGTGACCACAGCATTATAAGCATTCGTAATAAAGTTCTTAATGTTGACCGGTAACTGTGCAAAGAAGTTTATGATAGTGGTTACAAAATTCGATACCGCTGTCTTGATGCCGTTAATGACATTCGAGAAGAAATTCGTAATGTTGTTCCAGATGTTCACGAAGAACTCTTTTATCTTATTCCAAGTTGCTTCCCAAGTAGTACCAAACCAACCACATACTACATCAAGTACACCCTTCATTACGTTCAAGTAATTTTGGAATGTATTTTTGATTAAGTTCCAAACGGCTCCAAAGATTTCCTTGACACCGGTCCATGCTTTATCCCAATCGCCAGTAAAGATACCAATAAAGATATCGAATATACCCATCAACACATCCAGTGCTGCACCAAGGATATTGCTTATCTGTTGGAATACGCCTTCAAATAGTGGCGCAAGTAAATTACAGAAGCCTTCCCAAATTCCCTTTACCACTTCACCGAAGTTCTCGAAGTCAAATCCTAACGCATTCAGTCTTTCGACTATGCCCTGACCAAAAGCTTCAAACTTCGACTTGATGCCTTCCCATATAGCTGTCATCTTATTTCTGAACTCTTCGTTCGTTTTCCACAAATGTGTGAATGCTGCAGCCAATACTGCTATAACAGCTATAACTGCAACTACTGGTGCTGATATACCACCAATCATCGTTCCTAACGCACTGAACGTTGTCTTTGCTGCACTAGCAACTTTTGAAATGCTTCCTATTGCTGTGAACAGATTTCCTATACCAGTTATCACTTTACCAATAACAACCAGCATCGGACCTATTGCAGCTATAACCAATGCGATAGTAACTATCTGCTTCTTCTGACTTTCGTCAAGGCTGTTTAACTTATCAACAAGTCCCTGCAACCACTCAACGAACTTCCTGATGTATGGCATCAATATCTCACCAATCGAAATTGCAAGGCCTTCCAAAGCTGACTTCAACAATGTCAACTGACCACCTAAGTTGTCCAACATTGTGTCTGCCATCTCTTGAGCTGCACCATCCGAATTGTAGATTGCATCTGCCAAATTATTGAAATCGTCTTCGCCGGTATTAACTATTGCAAGCAATCCTGCCATACCAGTCTTACCAGCTAACGTTGCTGCATACTTGGCCTTCAAAGCTCCTTCAGCTCCATAAGCCTTTTCTGTCAAGTCTTCCAAAGCCTCATTGTACTTCGACTCTGACAACTCTCCAGATTCGTACTTAGCCTGAATATCACTCAACTGGCTCTGGAACTCGTCCATTGGCATTTGGATGTCACCAAACGAACCTCTCAAGTCTTTCATTACATCCATCAACGACTTCATACTTCCATCGTCGTTCTGTAACGAAATACCTAAGTAGTCCATTGCTTCTGCCATCTGGTCTGTTGGCTTTGCTAAATTAGTCAACATTGTTCTTAATGCTGTACCACCTTGCGATGCCTTGATACCACTATTGGCCATCAATCCTAACGCAATCGAACAATCCTCTACACTGTATCCTAATGCACCTGCAACTGGTGCTACATACTTGAACGACTCACCTAACATGCTAACGTTCGTGTTTGCATTCCTACCAGTCTGTGCTAATACATCTGCAAAGTGTCCTGCATCTTTTGCTGATAAACCAAAAGCAGTAAGACCATCAGTTACAATGTCTGATGTAGTTGCCAAATCCAAACCATCGGCTGCTGCCAATGCCATTACGCCATCTATACCTTCAAGCATGTCCTCTGTTTTCCATCCGGCCATTGCCATGTAGGTAAATGCTTGTGCTGATTCTGAAGCACTGAACTTTGTTTGAGCTCCCATATCTTTTGCTTTTTGTCTAAGTGCATCCAAGTCACCACCAGTTGCACCGGATATAGCAGAAACCTTTGACATGGAGCTATCAAAGTCACTTGTTAACTTTACTGCAGCAGCACCTGCTGCTGTAATCGGTACTGTGAAAGTTTTAGTAAGAGTTGTGCCTGCAGATGTCAGGCTCTTACCAGCACTAGTCAAATTAGCACCGACCGTTGTTGCCATACTGCCCGTTACAGAATTTGCCTGGGCTTGAGCGGTTTTCAAATTCGATAGAAAACCAGAAATGTCAAGGTCTAAATAACCGACTGCTTCGCCTACGCTAACAGACATTACCCTTACCTCCTTTCTTACTCATACTGTGCATACATATCCTTGAACGAGCTGTATCGTTTCCTGAATTGTGGTTCTTCTCCCTTTTCTATTTCGCCAATCATATACGTACAAGCTTCATCTAAACAATAAGCTGTGTACGGGTCTGTTATATCAAGAAGAGTGCTTGGTCTAACCTTGTAAACATTCGAAAGACCAAGCACATTCAAGATTGCCTTACTCCTGACGAAAGGATTCGAGAGCCTTCACCCCAGTCTGTGTGTAATTGAAGATTGCCATTAACTGGTCATCTGAAAGTTCCATTCCTGCACTCTCAATCTCCTGCAATGTAGGCTGCATAAGTGAAGCTTCACAAATCACGTGCATGATGTCATGCATATCTCCGAGTACATGCTCGTTATCTGTATCAAGTCCACCACCGCCTTTGGCAAATAACTCTGATGCTGTATTAAGCAAGCTATTAGGAATTTTACCCTGCTTTGCTAACACCAACATACTAGGTCTACGAAGTCTAGCAACAAAAGGCTGACCCTCACCAAAGTCCGGAAGACGAACTATTGTACCATTTGCATACTGCTGTAAATCAGCAAGAGATGTAATAGACATATCTGCATTGCAGTTTACCGGTCTAACCATCTGTGCCTGCTGACCCATCTGAACTACTGTTCCATTAACATTGTTGTTACCATACATATTTTCCATTTCTCAATTGACCTCCAATTTGTTGTACTAACACAACCCACTCTTATGCAAGAGTAGGAAGTGCTGCCACGTAACTGATTTTGTAAGGATGCTCACCAGTCTTAGGTGCTGAAGTAATAGTGTACTCAGGTGCTCTGAATGCTCCATCCTCAGAACCAAATGCAACCGGCTGACCCTGACAGTTAGGATACTGAATCTTCTCATACTGAACAATCTGACCTGCAGCATCATACTGAGCAGAGTAAGCATTCAGCTTGAATACTTCTCCCTTATCAGAAGAACCTGCAACCGGTGGATTGTATCCAATAATCTTATCTGTATCAACTGAATCGTAAACAATCTCGCCACCCTGAAGTACGAGCACGAGTTCCGGATTGAATACGTTATCACTAAGTGTAATTTCGTGACCAGTGATTGTACTTGTCTTAGGCTTCTGAGCTCTCAGGATACCTTTAACAACAAGCTTCACTGCATCCTCTTCCTCAATCTGAGGTTCTACTTCGATTTTGTTTGCAGTATCAAAGCCAAACTCCCTTGCCTGCTCGCCGGAGCCTACTTCGATAGTTACAAGACAACAATCAATAGTAGCGATTTCTGCTTTAGACTTATTAGCCATCGTTATTTCCTCCTATAACATTTTCTTGTAATTCTTGTATTCTATGCTTATCGTATGTGCCTTGACATCGTCATCATAGAAACTTGGAGTTTGCTGTCCATAAGGAATAACCATTGGGTACAAACCCTTCATGGTTTTCTTTATCTGCTGAACCATAGGCTCCAACTTACTGTACGCTTGCTTTGGTACGTAAACCATTACTGCATACAAGTCTTGGTCAGTACTAAACGATGCCAATTGTGTTGACCCATCGTTCTTGACCACTACATAAGGTTTGGTGCACTCACCAACTTTTACACCTGGCGAATAGACATCGTA
This sequence comes from Candidatus Scybalousia scybalohippi, assembly GCA_018065645.1. Lineage (GTDB taxonomy): Bacteria > Bacteroidota > Bacteroidia > Bacteroidales > P3 > Scybalousia_A > Scybalousia_A scybalohippi. Next base: position 42,493 of record JAGHSX010000044.1, on the reverse strand, counting down.
GCCTGCTTCTTTCAGGTGTTCGTAAATGTCTTGCCATCTGCTTTCATTTTCCATCATTAACACCTCACAATTTCAACTGACTCAAAATGTTATTCAAGCCTTGTACTACTCTAGGACCTTCGTCCCTTATTGTAGGTGCTACGATTGCATAATTCTTCTCGTGAGCAAGTTCCAACCAAATACCATACTCAACACCATGTGCAAGAGTAATACGAACTGTGTTCTTATCTGGCTGCGATACTTTAGCATTAAGTGTTGCCTTAGCCATTCCAGTCCTATCTGTCCAAGGACGATTGACTTTCATCTTAGCCTCAAGCTCACTTGCCTTTGTACCACAATACATCAGAACAACGGCTCCTAACTTGGTTGACATCTTGTCAAGATTTTTTGATAACGTACTCTGATTATACTTGAACGTTATTGCCATCGTCAACCACCTCCAACGAGATGTCAGCAATGATGTTCCATTCTTGGATATTGACCACACCGGTCACTTTCAACGTCTTGTCGTTTATCTGAACTGTGTCGCCTACTTGTAAAACAAGAAGAGCGATATCATCATACAAGCACAATATGGCCGGGACTTTCTTAGTCCTCGTTTGAGTAGTGTCACCAGTAGTAATTGACACCGAACTATTCGTCTCGTGGTACAGACCACAAATCTCTCCTATTTCGGTTGGCTCACCATCTGGCTCTCCAAACTTGTTTTTGCCTGCTCTGCTGAACTTGTATTTGATACCGCTCTTTTTTAATTCTCGTTTTAACTTGTACGCTTCGAACTCTTTGTTGACCATTACCAGTTACCTCCTAACGTTCCTGAGTTGTTAGGTCGATACTTGGATGCAAGCCTCTTGAAGTACGATGATGTATCTTGTGTGGATAAACCACTGACAGATATTGTTGAGTCTTCAGACTTGATTATCAACATTTCGTAGATAGTAGCATCTACGTCACCACCGTTCTTGTCCAGATAATACTGAAAGTCGTCATCTTCGAAGAACGGACACTGCTGTTCTCTTATCTCTTTCTTGACCCTTTCAATATCTGTCATATCAACACCACCTTACTCCTGCTCTGTAGCCATTGCCTGCTTAATGCGCTCCTTGGCTTCGTTTGCATTCTTAGTACCGGAAATGTCAATACCCTTGAGTTCAGCATAACGCTTCACTTCTTCTTTGTTCCACTGGCTGATAGGCTTTTCCTCAATATCAGCAAGGAACTTATCGTCATCTGACATCTCAGGTGCCTTAGGCGCCTCATCTTTCTGTGCTTTGCCTTCGTTCACCAGACGATAGCCCTGACGAGAATAAATCCCGTCAAAGGCTCCTCTAGTTACTTCAAAGACGTTTGCACCGTTCGTAATCTTTACCATCGGTCAAACCTCCTTAACTCTTTTCCACTTAGGATGCTGCATTAGTATCCATGATGTATACCTGGTCAGCAGCCTCAAAAGAAGGAAGACAAATCATAGATACGATTGTCTCAACCTGAACCGGGTCAGCATGCTGAACTGTAGTAACGGCAACACCAGTATCTGTGACAGATACGTTGGCAACAGAACCAGACATAAGGTCAGACTCTGCAGGTGTAGTACCGAACCAAGTCTTGCCAAGGTTTCCATCAGGGAACATTGAGAAAGTATTTGCAGGCATGAAAGAACCCTGAGTTCCAGCCTCGTCGATGTAACGCTTATCGTTTACAACAACCTCAATCTCAAGTTCGTCCATGATGTACTCACGGAGCTTGTTATCGGAAACAGAACCAGCACCATTGGTAAGAACGAAGATTGCCTTCTTAATCTTCTCGTTGTTGCGGATATGTCTCCAAGTCTTGCCATCACACATTGCACGAGTGATAACTGCACCAGTTGCATCAAGGATTGCTTCCTTAGCAACTCTGATATCCTCGATAGGGTCAGAATTGGTGTGGTCGCTCCAAGATACAGCAGCATTGCCCTTATGAGTAACACCATAATCAAAAGCAAATGCCTGACCGTTTGCTGCCATAGAAACGATACCAGTAGTAAGAGCCATCATACGCATACGCTCACGAGAAGCTCTTGCACCACGAAGAAGACGAGTCTCATCATCGAAAATCTTCGCCATTACTGAATCGATGTAAACCTGGTTTCCAGTCTCAAGGACAAGGTTGAGCTCCTGACGAAGTTCCTCATCGATGTATGTAGACTCCTTGAAATAAGGCATATCAGCAGTAAGCTTTTCAAATCCAACACGGGCACGAGGTACTGCATGTACATCGAACGCAGAAGTCTTCAGTACAACCGGAAGTCCTTTGCTACCCTTAATCCACTTGAGAGAAATACCTCTCTTCTTATCATCAGGGAACAGCTCCTCACAAGGGTATGGAGCTTCATCCTGAGTAAGCTCTTCCCAATAAGCAGTAAGTTCCTGACTCTGCATCAAATCAAAAATAGTCATCTCTTACATCCTCCTCTTACATCTTCACAAATGTGACCTTACCTTCGTTACCGATAGTAGAACCACATGCAGTAGAGATTGCTGTTGCAACATCACTGTCAACACGGTTTACATTAACGAAACCAAAGATAAGAGCTGTGCCATTTGCATTGCCTGCAGTTACATCTACATCGTGAAGAAGTACTGCGTTCATAGGAACCTTTGCTGCCTCGCCGGCTGCTGCTGCAGGCTGAGTTACTGCATTGTTAAGGTTCATAAGGTCAATATTGACCGGTGTACCTGCTTTGGCAATCTTACGAGAGCCAACTTCTACACCAAGGGACTGAGGTACAATACAGCCCACAGAACTCTGCAACTCAACGTTTGCAAGAATCTGCTTAGGTGCACCATAAGTAGTCTTAGTAATACCACTCTGATTAAGCATCGTTTATTCCTCCTTGTGCTTGTTATTTGCCCCAGTAGCTTTTCTTGCCACTTGAAGCCTTGCGCTGAGCAGCGAGTCTTGCTCCAAGGCCTTTCTCGTCGCCCTTCTTGTCCTCTTTGGAAGTCTTCACACTTGAACCGGTGCCTTTCATACCAGCCTTCTTAGACTTGTCATCTTTCTTGCCATCCTTGCTGTCATCATCATCAGAACCAGCAAACCAAACCGGATACTTCGTTTTGAATTCACCGATAATAGTCTTGAGGTCTGAATCGTCTGTCATCTTGGAAAGTGCAAGAGTGACTACATCATCAACATACTGTTTTCCAACACCAAGCATCATTGCCTCTGCCTTAGCTTCTGCAACAAGTGCCTTCTGTTGTGCTTCCACAAGAGCTGTCTGCTGTGCAGACTTTTCTTCCTGCTCCTTCTGTTCATCTGTCTTCTGGCTCTCAACAAAAGCCTTAAACATCTTGACAGTCTTTTCGTCCTTAGGGTCAATACCTAACTCACGAAATGCAGCAGCACGTCCCTGATTCTTCTCACGAGTCATCATACGTGTTACCTGGTCCTGAGTAAATGTTTTAGAACCATCTGAACCATTGCTACCAGTACCCTTTGCACCAGCATCACCTTTGGAGCCTTTATTGTCATCGCCGGAATTATCGTCACCGGACTGTCCAGAACCATTCTGGTCAACGTTCTCGTCATCTAACTCTTCGTTATTGATATTCTTGTTCTCGTCTGCCATCTCAATTTCTCCTTTTCGAATCGTCCATAATCACTATGGTAGGTAAATAATCTTGTCCTTGCTTTCTGACGCGAAGGTAAACGTCCCGTTGAATCTGTTATTCAAACGGCTTGTATAATTCTGAAGTCTTTCCAACTTCTTTTGAGCCATGCTCGATAACGTTCTCTGGAACTCTAGGTTGTTTCTACCATTATTTCTTCGTATCCTCTTTTTCGCTTGTTCTAAGTCCTCTTTTAATTGTTCATACTTATCGTCTTTCAAAGACACGCGGTAAATCTTATTACACTTTGGACACGTGAAATATACCAGGCGGAAAACTTGACCTTCGATTTCTACATCACTTTCTTGTATTTGTACGGATACCAAAGGAAACTCTTTGTCACATTCATCACAGTAGATAATTTGTTCTGATGTCATACGCTGAACCTCAGTGTCGTTTCAGAACCACTCTCGTCTACAATTACAGCACATTGATATTTTGTCATAAGTGCCATCCTGAGTGAGCTCAGGTGCTTTTGAGCTTTCTTGTACTTATCCGATTGTTTTTTAGGTATCTGTTCGTAGTTGTGCCTCTTTGCAGCCAACCTAACAAACATCCTCTTGCTCTCTTCAAGAGCCCTCTTTGTTTGCTCGTCATCAATCTGTACGAAATGTCTTTTGCCACAATGTGGACAATCGTAATAAGATAACTGGATTTCTTCTCCACTCTCTTTTACAACATAACGTTTATAGAACGTCATCGTTCCATTTGTGGCGCTTAGTGTAAAACTTTGTTTGCACTCTTCGCACTGGACCAACATCGTTCCATTGTTTAAGATTTTTCCCAAGGCTTGAACCTCCTTTTTGCTTTATACTACATTATACATCTTTTCAACTAGATAGTCAACAACTATTTCAACTTTTCTCAAACTTTTTATCGGCCACAATCAAAATATGACTTCGTAGAATCGATTTTAAGGCCGGTCAAATTCCAAAGGTGGATATTTTATCACCAAACATATTAAAACGTGAATTTGGCCGGAATATCAAAGCCAGAATCGCTAATCTGGGTCATAGCCAAAGTTCTTAGCGAACTCGTCAATCTCTGGATACGTTCCATCTGGATTGTTAAACCAATCTACAAGCTGCTGCTCCATATCTTCTGCAACAACTGGTATCATTGTACACATTCCATTTGGGTGGTCCATTGGTAGCTCATCTTTCTTGAACCTTGAGCCATCTCTATCTTGGCACAATGGACAAGCCCTACTACCATTTGCACTCCATTCATATTCTGTAATAAATGGATTGTGCTGAGTAGTAGCAATAAAGCTCTGCTGATATCCATGCTGTACCAAAGTCCTTGCCAATCGCTGAGCATTGTAATCTACTTTGTGCTTGTATATCCTTACTCCATCCGGAGCAGTCAAGTTCCAAGGTAGCTTCTTGTTTGGATTGACATACTTTTCCAAATCTTTTGCAATCTCTGCTATTGGCTTATTCTCTGCCACTCCTTTTGCAACCAACCTATAAATGTCTTGCAAAGTCTTTTCATTGTCAGACCATATTGCTTTGCTAAGGCTCCAACCGCTCTCATATATCTGCCCAGTAACGATACGTCTTACGATACCATCCGGAACAGAAGTGAAAGCGGCATTTACACCACTGGCGCTGAAACCAAAGCTCGTGAGCCATGCTACATTTGACTTCACGACCGAGTCTGCTACTGTATAGATGTTATTCTTAACAAGCCCATACACCTCGTTTGCCACTTGCTGACTTGAGGCTCTCAGTTGCTTCTGCAACTCTCGCATTTGTCTTTCTGATACTACAGAACTCGCAGTTGTTTTGCGAGCGTAGTATTTTGCTCGCTCGCCAATTTCATCTGCCCATTCGTTATATAGCTTAGCTATCTCTTTTGACTGAGAAGCCGTAATGGCATCTCTTGCTTTTTCAGCATCTTTGAAAATCAACTTATTAGCCTTCGATGCCATTACCACTCACTCTCCTTTTACTTTACTACATATCTTCTGAATCGTCAACACCATCTCCAAAACCTTCCAAGTCATCGTCTAACTCTTCTTCATCCGGATTGTTGTCCTGCTGTCCTGTATTTTGAACACCAGACTGATAAGGCTGACTATCACCACCAGGAAAACTACTGTCTTCAATCAACTGTCGTTCTCTAGCAATCTGCTCAAGTTCCTCCTGAACCTCATCATCTGTCAAGCTACGCCACTTCTTCATGTAAGACTTACGAGACATGACATTTGATTCAACCTCAGCCAAATCCATGTTCTTCTCTTCCATCTCGTCTTCAGGAAGTGGAGTGTTCTGCTCAACCTTGATTTCGTAATCAACTGGAACTACAACATCGTTCGTGTACTTCTCAATACAACCAGGATACACAAGAGCACCTTGGATAATAATGTCGACCAGCCGTCTTAACTGAGGACCCCACATCTTCATCTTCTCTTTACAACGAACAATCAGTGGCCAGTATATAGCCTTCAAAGACTTACCTGACGTTATTGCTCCTTGTAAACTTTCCAACGTGATGTTTGGCATATCAATCTGTTCGTATCCAGTTGTCTTAATTCTATCCAACGATGTCTTCAAGCTACCGCTGTAATTCATTGAACTTTCTAACATACCAACAGCAGGGTGGCCATTGTCCAAGTTCTGGTCAGATAACAAATCCCAGAACGAACCAGCACTACTACTCAACCCTCTTGTTGACTTGCTATCCATATCAATAGCATATCGAATTGGGTTCATGCTCTTACGTTCTGCATCGATATCTGCATTGCTTAACTTTGAATACCACTCTTCATAATCCTGCAAAGCTTCTACTTCAGACTCGCCTTCGTCTTCTCCAGTAAGTCCGTCGTTGATGAATATTGATACCGGAATAATTGGCATCAGCGTTTCCTGATACTCTGTAATCACTTCCAACTCTTTGCCAGTACCATCATACAACTTTTCTTCCAACCAGACAACACCATCAACTAACTCGAATTTCTTTTTGAAGATTCTCTTGTTGCTCAAGTCTCGACTATTCTTGACTACAATAAAGCAAACAAACTTAGTAATGATGTTACCGTTGCCAATCCTCGTTTCATACACAAACTGTGTACTTGGTAGGAACGTAACTGTTACTCCATCCTCTTCGTTGAAGTTTACTAAACCAGCAATACGTTTACCAATAAAGCAATCCTTCGCAGCCTTGATAAGTGCTTCCTCAAAGTTGTTCTTATCGAGCACTGTCTTGACTAAGTCGTTCAGTACTGTAAGAGCCTGCTTTGCTTCTGCTGTAGTCTTACCAACGTCGCCCTTTGCCTCAACTGTGATATCAGGTGGCTCAGCAAAAAGGAATCGAGCTTCTTTATTGATAAGTGTAGCAACCATCTTGTACTTCAATGTAGCCGGTACATAATCGCCACCCGTTCCTTCAGTTGTGAACTTAACACCTTTCTTGTATGCCTTGTAATACTTGCAAATCTCTGTCAGCTCGTCAAGCGACTCTTTTGCTGAACCTCCAATCTCTGCATTTATCAAAGCATACGGAATACGGTTGAAAGCTGTAAGGACTTCAGTACTGTTTTCGGCTGCTATAACCTTTTCCTCTTCGCTTGCCATCTTTCAATCCTCCTGCTTACTTATTTGTATAACCTAGCAATTGCTTCCTGAACTGCATTGTAATTGTAACCTGCAGCCTCAAGTCGTTCCTTTCTTGTATCACCATTGCCCCAGACGTCCCAACGACTATCTGAACATTTACCAGTCCAAATCTCTGTTGCAATCTCTTCTGCAGACTTTCTAGGAACGAACGCTTCGTCTGCCATCTTGACTGTTGTAATGAAACAATCAAAACCAAGAGACTTCATCTTGGCTAACTGAACATCCGCATTGGACTTAATACTGTAAGCACCAACCTGAACTTTGTAAAGTCCATCAACCTGAGTGATGAATGCATCCACACCCTTTGCCTTGATAGCCTTTAACTGATTATCAGCATTGGCCTTAACTTTGTATGCTCCACACTGTACTCTGTAAAGTGTCTTGCCATCGTTTGGAATTTTGATTGCTACATCATCGTTTCCAGACTGAACACCAAGAGCATTATTGATTTCTGCTGCAAGCTGACTCATTCGATTGTACATCCAATCTCCCGGACAACTCTTATTTGTGAACCAACGATGAACCGTAAGGACACATTCGCCTGCTTTTGGCTCGTAACTTAACGACTTGTCCTTATCAGCAAACCAAAGCACTTTGTTAAAGCCATTTCTCTTGCAAATGTCAATACACAACTCAACAAGTCCTTTGTACGCTTCATTTGTGAATGCATAAGGTGCAGTCTTATCAGATGCAACCTCAATCGTAATAGCTCTCTGGTCATTGGCACTTGAACTTGTGCACCAGCTTCGATTCTTCTCTTCTACAATCAAGCACTGTCTTCCGTCATATCCTACACCGTAGTTACAACTTGCTTCTCTACCATTTGGAAAACAAGCACCAATGCTCTCTGCAGATAGCTGACCAACTACACAATGCGGTGTAATTCTGTCAATCTTATGAGTTCTCTGTCCTGAATGGTTTGGACTCAACACTGTACAGTCAATAAGTGGACTGTTCGTATAACCCATCTTTGTCTCCTCCTCCATTATAACTCGTTCATCATATTTTGTCAAGCCCATTTTTTCAACTACTGCCCAAACGTTCTTGACGTAATCCAAAGACGTTGCATATCCATCCTCTCGAATAAGCTCCAGATACTTGTGTGGGTCTGTAACACCTTTCAAATTATCGTATCTTGGAATGCTTGTGTATTGGAAGTATCCTTTGACACCTGCATCCAAACTTTCGAATGCGTACCAGTCATCTGTTACCGGATAATATGTGCCATCAGCTTTCTGCTCTTGACTTCCGTCCCTGAAATAACCGCTGTGACAATCGAGTCTATTCTTTCTGTACTTCATTCCGAAGTAATTGTGGTACTGTGCTTTGTAGCTTGTTCCGTAGCCACTTTCCAAACAAGCCTGAGCTATAATTGGACTTACAACACATATACCAAACTGTGGTGCATATTTGATTGCTGCACCTGCAATTGCCTCAATGAACTGTAGATTGGTCATTGCCATTACTTCTCACCAACTTCCGGAATACCAGCAATCGATGTAAGTACGGAAGCAAGACCTGCAACAAGTGTTGTCTGTAACATGATGCTCCAAGCAGTCTCGTTGAATGCTCCAATAACGAGCATCGAACCAGCAACCTGAGCCATTGTCTTAACAGCTCTGATGCCTGCTGCCTTGAACCACTGCTTTGTATCCACGCTTGCTTTGAATACTGTGTTCTTAAACATCTCTCAACCCTCCTATGCTTTGTCTTGACCTAGGAACGTCCTCTTGTACCATCGGTCAGTTTTGTACTCTCTGTAGAACTGTTGTTTGGATTGTAAACCAGAAACAAGACTCTCGACAAGTTCCATACATACCTTGACATCATTCAATTCTTCTGCCAAGTTCTCTTTGCACTCGTCCGGAGCCTTTGGAGTCAATCCTTTATTTGCTCTTACCATCTTCAAACACGCCTGAGATAACTCTGAGCATTCCTCTGCTAACTGTAAGAGCATTTCATCTGTGCCCAAGCGTTCTGCAATCTGATGCAATCTCTGGTCCATAACTGACCTCCTTATATTATACCACAAGAAATACCAAATGTCAACAGTCCAGTACTTAGCCTGCTTTACTGTTGAAGTTCTTATCTTTCAAGTCTGCAACTGTTACTGTATCCAATGCATACCATATAGCACTGAATGTATGAGGGTCAATATTGAACTCATCATATATAACATTGCCCTTGCTGTCCTTCTTGTAAGTCAAGTCTCTTAACTCGCGAATTGTGTTCTTGCACTTAGGACTTATGAATATCTTGCGGAAGCGTTTTATCTTTCTCGTATTACTTAATCTTGAACCGTGGAACTTATTTCTGCAGGCTCTTATTGGATAACCACATTGACGATAATAACTGATTGCTTTTGGGTCTTCATTATCTGCCACAATTACTTTGTTGTATCCAGACTCGTTCAACCCGTTTATCTTATCTCGTAAATCTGTCATCTCTTCAATATTGGCCATCTTGTCATCAGTTACGTGATTGACATATATCTCATCGAATATGTACAAATAACCGTGACGTAAATCCACCGCCATAGATACCACAGCATTGTAAGACTCTTCAAAACCGAAGTCAAATCCAAAGTACTGATTTGCAGGTCCGAGCTCTTCAATAGACTTCTTGAATACCTTTGCATTTGTAGGAATAACAATCTGTGGAAGCACTCTTGTGCCAGTGGCTCCAAATCTTCCCCATCTTGCAACCATGTACAAGTAGTGGTCATACGTCTTCATATTATCGAGACGTTTTAAGTATTGCCAAGGCAACCAAGGATTGTCTGTCGGAAGTGTGTGATGATACCAAACACCATTCTTGATAACACACTTTTTCTCGTACAGCTTATTCTCGTCAAGTATTACTACTTCGTCGCCATCCTCGTTCAGATACCTAAAGAAGTGTGTGAATACCCAATTCTCTTTGCCTACCGGATTACAGCTCAATATGAAATGCATTGATACATCCGGAGTACGAATACGACCAAGCAACTCTTCGTAGGCTCCAAAGTTAATCTCAGAACACTCTTCAAGCCACACAATTGATACACTGTTGATTGACTTTACTTTCTCAGGTTTGTCAAGTCCTTTGAATATTATCTTGCTGCCATTGTGAAAGTTGAATCGTAGTGGCGACTTCAATGCAAGTACTTTGTTTCTGTCTTTTCTGTACTCGTATGGACTACTTGTAAGCAATCCCATCTCGTCCAGTATCTCGCAAAACAAATCGTAACAAGACTCTTGTATCGTATCGTATACTTGTCTTACTACTAATGCTTTTCGTTTCTCTTCTAGCAGCTTGAGTATTATCTTGAATGCTATGTGGTAGCTCTTACCTGAACCGTAACCACCTAACTCAAGATACGTCTCATAATCCCAATTGAACACGAAGTCTTCAAACGCAGGACTTATCTTCTTTGTTATCTTCATCTGCTAGCCCTCCTACTCGTCATCGTCTTCCCAGTCATCAGGCCAATAGTCTAAGTCGTCTACGTCTGTCGTATTAACGCCCTGCTGTGTACTCTTACCACTACTACTTCCTTTAGCACCAGAAGCTTTGGAAGACTGATTTGGCGTCTCATCGTCGTCGTATTCTATCCAAGAATTTTCCTCTTCTTCTTGTTGCTGCTTCTTAGCTTTCTTCTTTTCTCTCTTTGCTTGTTCCTTCTCTTCAGGACTCATACCACGAATAGTAACACTCTTATTGACATCGTTCTGCCAATCTGTATCGACCTCGTCTATTGCACTACTTGCTTGTTGATTGTTCCTTCCCTCTGTAGCTCCTGCTCTCTCTACTGTAATGTGGATACTTGTGTCTTCATCAATGTTATCAAGAACACCACCCATCTTGTTTTGAGGTTTCCACTTATCGGAACGTCTGTTGTACAACCAAGTCTGACAAGCACTCACATTTGGAGCCTGCTCTCTTTCGATTGTCTCTTTTTGTGTTTCTATCGTTCTACCATTTTTGATTATTGTGCACACTCTAGTTTCTTTTGTCTTATATCCAAGTGCTGCCTTCAATAATGCATTTTCAACTTTGTAATCTACCAGTTCTCTGCCGGTATTGATTGCCTTTTTGATTTCTTCACTTTTGCCCATCCATACTCGAAGCATGCTAGTTGTAATACCGATACGAGTTGCTATGTCTTGTACTGTGTAGCCATCTCTCGCCCAGCTCTCCAGAAGTATCAGATGGTCAGCATCTTCCCAATCTGCCATAAACGAATTGGGCTTTGTATTGGTCTTAGCCATTTTCTCTGTACCTCACTTTCCAATTGTAACTTGCATCACTCCTTTCAGAACGACACAAAAGCCTAGACACCAATTGGTTAGCATCCAGACTTCTGTTTTTCTAAACTCTATTACTCTTTTATTATCTTCTCAATTAGAACTTGATTTCCTCTGTCTCAAGACCTTCTACATCGTAGCCGTTCTCTTCGTATGCTTCAACTGTAACTACTGTTGCACCAACTACTCCATCGTAGTTCTCTTCGTCATACATCTCAATATCAATCTGGCCACCATTTGCCATCATAAGTGTTACTACTACGTATCCGTTGTTCTCAAGTTCTTCGATTCTCATTTCTACTGTATTCATCATTTCTTTGTCCTCCTAGACTACTTATTCTTGGTTCAGCCCCTTGCCTTACCTTATGTATACATTATACGTTATAAACCACAGAAAGACAACAGCTATTTGAATATTTTTCGAAATTTCTCGAACTTTTTTCAAATAACCATTGCCGTTCTGACCTTGTATTTTCGTTTTCTAGCCGGTTTATTTTCTTTGGTGGGTATTTTATCATCTAAACCTATTCAAACGGATATTTGAACGGTTCTGGCGATTCTGAGGTGTGTTCCTCTTTGATGTATCCATCGAACACTTCATACACCCTATCAATTATCTTTTCACACAGCTTAGGACCTACTCCAGGAACAGACATCAATACTTCTCGCATCTTGTCTTCACTCGTATCCACAACCATTGTATCTGTTGTATCAATTACTACTGCACCTTCTGGAACGTCCTCACAAGCCTTGCTATAACCTTGCTGCCACATTTGGTCTGCAAATGTTTCTAGCCATCTGCTGAACTCATTCTTTGTCATCTTTTGGCATTGCTTGTACTGACTAAACGGCATCTTGTACTTCATACTTGACACCTCCTTACGTAGCCGGACTTAATACCTCTTGATTTGCATACTGTAGTGACCTCTCATAATATCCACAACTTCTGAACTCTGGACATCTTCCTTGATATACACACATTGGAACTAAGTGTCCTTTGAACTCTGGATTACTTTCCTCAATTGCCTTGCATACCAGTGACATAACATATCTTGTAGTTGGGTCTGCCTGACCACACAATCTCCTTCTTGCCATAAACATCAACGACTCTGCATTGATTTCCATTGTATGTAATACCGGAGCATTCTGTGGAGCCACTTCTCTATCGTAATTGCTCTGTCTGTCGTTCCTCTGACTCTGTACATAGTGCTCAACACCAATCTTGTGTCTTACAAGATGTACTGATACGAAGTAAGGAATTGTCATTTCAATTGTGAACACCAAAGTCCTTATTGGACTATGCGCTGCAGTAAGTATCTTGTCTTGCCATTCTGGTGTTACACACTTGCCTGCAAACTTCTTCCCTGATGTACGCATTGCTAAGTCCTTACATCTGTTCCAGTCTTCCGTAGTTGGACTTCTTAATACATTGACTTTGATTTCACTCGTCTCCATAATAGTCCTCGTACTTTCTCAAACCTGCAGGACCTCTATCATCTTCAAGACCAGACATCGACATTGCAAATCTGTCTTGCGGTTCAGGAAAGTCCACACACTCCAAGTTCCAAATCCATCCACCCTTACGTTTAGTGTTGCTTACTTTGAAAAGCCTCTTACACCACTTACACTTCTGGTGTTCACCATTGGCCTTAGCAACGATTTCGTTACCACACCAAGGGCAATCTTCTCGACGAGTAGGTACTCGTCTTTTGTATCTGTTCTCGTTTTCCATTCTACACCTCTATTTATAGAACCTTATACCATCGCTAGTGTATAAGTATTCTAAATTGCGGCTGTGCCAATTGTCTTCGTTATCACAGTTTTCAAAATACAAGCATCCAAAGCTCCACTCTTTCAGTATTGGGAATGGAATACCATCAAGTTCATTGACCACTTGCCAACAATCTTCGTTTGGCTCCACTCTATCCCATCTGCCATTTGTTATAGGACTAAATTGTGACGGCTCATAGATTACATCTTTGATGTTATCCGGGAACTGTTCATCAAGTACTCGATTCAACACACACATTGCAATATATCTCTTTGTGTCGTAATCTTCTCCTTCAGCTTCAGCCATAACTATCTTTGCCAACAGATAAGCTTCGTCATCGTTCCAACTGAACGTTTGCTCAACTACTTGTTCAGTAGTTTCTTCTGCTGGTGCCATTGGTACTGTATTTACTTCTGCATTGATAACCTTATCACTTTGGCACGACTCCGCTGTGACATTATATCGTTCACTTGTAGTCGTTTTTTTTGCCACACCACAGTCTTGAGCATTTACTACTAACACAAGTGTTATTGCCATAATCAAAAAACATATAGCAGCGTGCTCCATCATTTGTCTGTGCATCCTTTTTCTTCTTGCTTGTCGTACTTTGTATTCGTACCTAGTCATTGTTTGTCCCTCCTAAGTTCAAGCACATTTGATATCCCTGAGTAAGTGGACATTCGTCACATATACCAAAATCACAAGCAATCCCTTCTTCTGAACACTTTCGCATTATCTCAATGCTATCTCTGAACTGTTCTTCTCGTAACTTCTTTTGTTCTTCTAATTGCTGTTGTGCCTCTGCCAACTCTTGTGCTTCTTTTTCAGCTTGCTGCTTTTTCGAAATATGCATCAACTGTTTCCAATACTTCTGCATCTTGTTTCTTGACTTAGCCATTTCACCAGCAGTCAACTGTTCGCCTGCTTTAATCTTCTTTGCTATCTCAGACATCTCTTTTGCATCCCACTTTGTGAAACCGATATTGTTGTCTGTAACACTTTCTTCGTTCTGCTTTTCTTCTGGTGTCTGATTGTCATAGATTAAAACAATAGCCCTAAGCAGGGCAGTATCGTTGGACTTGACTAAGTCCTTCAAATACTGCTCCCACTCCTTTTGTGTTGTAAAGTAATGCCATGCAGGTTTTTGTTTTGCCATTAGAACATCCCCTTTCGCTCCATCCAGTCTTCAAGGTCTGCCATATACAATAACAACTCTTGCACTCTATCTTGGCGAATGCTTACTTCTCCTTCATCGTCCACTTCTGTGAAACGTTTCTCAGGAATAGGCAAGCTCGTTCCTTTGTTATACTTCCTAGCAATACCGTTTACGTAATATGTCAACATCAATACTACAACCGGAATAAACAATTCACCACCTACAGCAAAGTGTCCTCTATCCATTGCACAGTACTGACCCATTATGTACATTCCATACGGAAGTGCTATCTGTAACAACTCTCCTAAGTATCTCAGGTTTATCTGGATTGCATATATTATACCATAGAACACCTCAAGTGTCAACTCTAACATTGCTCGTCCAAATCTCTTCATTAGAACTGTCCCTCCTTTATCATTTTGCTTAACAGCTCCTTGTAATACGATACCTTTATTTGCATCTTTGATTCAAGGCGCCTATCAAATCCTGCAACCGAACATCTATTGCATGCTGTATCCTCATTTATGAAAAAGCTGTGATGCATTTCCTTACAACAAGCACAATGTTGGTCGAACACTGGTTGGTGTTCCATTACTGCATACAATATCATCTTGATACTGCCGTCCTTTTGTTTTTGATACTCCACTTGAATATCGTGCAACTTGTCTTTGCTTATGATGTTCGTTGCGTACCACCTACAAGCATCCATGTATGCTTCTTTGGTGGTAGCACCTCTGAACTTCTTTGAAGCAATCTGTTGCGTGTACAACACTTTTGCCATTTGTCACTTACCATCCTTCTAGGCTTGACTGGCTTTCATACTCTCCTCTTTGGCTATCTTATCAACCAACTCGTTGAATGTGTTTCCAGCGTGGCCTTTGATTTTAATAACCTTGACGGATTGCCCGTTGTGTGCAATAGCATTCAGACTTTCAACTACTTGCTCCCATAAATCTCTGTTCTTTATTTCATCACCGGTTTTTGTTTTCCATCCTCTTGCTTGCCACTGTTGCAACCATCTGTTGTTAATTGCATTGACTACATAAGCACTGTCTGAATACACTTCGTATGTATTTCGCTTATCTGCTTTTGCTATCTTTTCCAGACACCTAAGCATTGCAGTCAACTCCATTCGATTATTCGTGGTGTTCGTTTCTCCACCAGAATACGGCTTGCTAGTCAAATCTGTGTTCCACACAATTGCCCATCCTCCTGGACCTGGGTTGCCACTGCAAGCACCGTCTGTGTAAATCCTTACTCGCACCTTATCGTCCTCTACTTTCTTGTAGAGATACCATTCCGTACTTCAGCATACATCCTTATAGCTGACTTTGCAAATACCTCGTAAACACTAAGACCATAAATCAACTCGATTGTCTTTAATGTGTTGTCATCTATTAGAGTTGCTCTCCAGATGGCTCCTTTTGCATTTGACCATACATCCGGAACGAAATCTCTAATTCGCATATTGTATTTCTTTTCCATTACCACTATTGCTTTTTCTATTGCTTCAAATGGTATGTCACACTCGTCTGAGTATCTGGAAAGTGGTTTGATTTGTCTCAACACTTTCTGAATTATCTCACAATTCTTTTGCTCTCTGCAATCCAATTGCATTATTTGCTTTGTTGTTGCCATCTTGGCTATACCTCCATAAACTGAGTAAAGGCGAGTGGTGTACCTCTATGATACTTTCCACTCGCCGTCTGCTCGTTTTTGCATTTTGAGGCTACTATCGTAACTTATTCTGTTGCAATACCAGTTTACTGATTAGATGTCCCACTCATCGTCATCATCTTCAGCTTCTTCTGCAGGCTCCTCTTTCTTTGCTGCCTTAGCTGCTTTCTTAGTAGGTGCCTTTTTAGCTGCCTTCTTCTCTTCCTTAGCAGGTGCCTCAGCCTCTTCATCGCCCCAATCGTCATCAGACTCTTCTGCTGCATCCTCAGCCTCTGCCTCGTCTGCCTTAGTCAGAAGACCGATGTAATACTTAGCAGGCTTCTTCTGCTCGGCCTTAATCTTGCGAGACTTACACATCTTGTAAAGCTCCATTGCAGACTTGCCTTCATAAGGATTTTCAGACTCTTCTGCCTCTGCCTCGTCATCTGTATCCTCTGCATCACCAGCATTCTGAAGTGCATCAAGATAGAACTGCTTGTTCTTGCCATAGTGAGGAACTTTGATACCTCTCTTATCACAAAGCTTCATAAGCTCCTTAGTGCTCATTGCAGAAAGGTCTGCATCGTCGCCAGCCTCTTCAACATCTGCTGAAGTTGCCTCAACATCCTCGTCATCTGTGTCTGCTGCTACTGCTGCATCCATCTGAAGACGTCTTACTGTGAACTTCTCAGGCATCATAGATGCAAGTGCTGCTACATCATTCTTTGCTACTGCCATGAAGAAAACCGGAAAATGCTTTGCAATCTCCTTGATTGCATCCATATCTGTTCCTTCGTTGATTACTGCTACTGCTTCGTTGATAGTCCAATTTCTCATTGTTTTCTTTGCTCCTTTTCATTTTGAATTTATTTGGCTCGTGGCCATGTTGTTTGGTTTTCCTAATCTATAGGACTGGACTAATATGATTTTGGAAGTCCGTCTTGGACTTCTCAAATATCTTATGCTCTTATTATACACCATCCAACAAGGAAGTCAACATCGAATTTGTATTTTCTTCAACTTTTTGTCCACTTCCTTGTTTTTGGTCTTAATCTGCTTTCACCTGGGCATCGTCCCAGTCTTCTGAATCGTCACCATTCTGTTCCGTTTCCTGAATTGCCATATTGATTGCATCTCTGAGTTCGTAGAGACCATTTAAGTCATCTACGTGGAATGCTCCTTTCAGGAACACAGTTGTGGTCTTGCCCTCTTCTGTGGCAACCAACTGTTGTGCGATTGTAAAACCGCCACGAGAACAATTACTGATGACAATATTGCGAGTCTCAGAGACTTTTGCTTTCGAAATCTCGTTGTACTCGATTTTATTCTTCGCCATCTTCGTCATCCTCCTCTTCAATCTCAGCTTCTACTAAGATTACGAACTGCTTATCGTCACTCTTGTTGGTTGGAAGTAGGTTCAGATTGTCCATCTCGATATAGTCGTTAATACCATTGAACTTAATCTTGCTCTCTCCATCTCCATCAATCGTTGTACTTGCAATCCTGAACATACCTAACTTCACTGGCTTAGCACTTGGCATCTTTGCCTTGATTGTTACGTCATTGTTCAGCATCTGCTGTAACTGGATTGTATTGACCAACTCTGAGTACATTGCTTTAACTGTAAGATTGACTGAACCGTTAGCACTACAATTGTGGCCACCGTATTCAACAACCATACGAATCTTCACATCTCTCACTTTGCTGACCTCCGCTTCTTTTGGAATTGCTTCTCATTTTCTCTGTTAAACATTTCTCTTGCACTTGAGCTTGACTTGATTGTTTTCCGGACTTCCGGCTCCAACTGTTCATGCTCACTTATATCGATGTCCAACAAATCGTTGTCCACCCTTTCTCCGGTTTCGATATATTTCACAATCTCTGGAAGCATCTCAGGCTTTAACACCAAATACACTTCTTGCGATTGTAGGAACTGGATTGCAAACACCGGTAGCTTATGTGCCACAGTTGCGTTGTATTGTAACACATCCAAATCCTTCTTATTGACCTTGATACTTGATGCATCTGTACTTTTCAATTGGCATATAACATCTTCGGACTGTCCGTCCTCTTTCTCAATCCAACCTGAACCACTGTTCTTTGTTGGCTGCAGACCTAGTTGCGACATAACATCTTGTTCGTTCCGTCTGTAGAACTTACCTGACCGCTTCATCCAACTACACCATCCGTTATTTCACCAATATCAAAGTCCATTGCAATCTTCTGTTCTATCTCTTGCTTCAGATACAACTGGAAATACTTCAGACCAGTGGCTGCAACCAATTCAAGTGGCATACCAGACTTTGGCATGATATAACCAAATCGATACACCTGACTGTCTGCATCTCTTGTCCTACCTAATACCACAAGCATGTTCCACTCATTCTCAAGTGCACCCTTGTCGAAATCAGCTTCCCATTGCTTGGCTCCTTTGTCATCTCGTTTTGTGTATCTGAAACCTACAACAGACTTGCCTTCGTATACTCTACACTCTAAGTCCTTTAACGTTAACATTGAGCTTTGCCCTCCTCTCTTCAAGAGTTGTGTGTGACTTCCATTGCTTGTACACCATAGTAGCAATGTTTGTCAGATACTCTCTGTCTTTTTTTGTTAATCGGCTTGGAATATCGAACCCAGTCGAACCGTCAAAATCGTACATTGCATAGTAGTACATTGACTTCTTCCATTCCGCCTCTGGTACTGAGGACTGTAGATGTACTAATTGGTATGAGATAGCATCGTACTGTCTATCACTTACACAACTTTCATCTTGTTCGTAATACATAATACTGTACACTATTATCCTGCGTTGCAGGTAACTTATCTTCACATGGTCGTCCCAGTATATGCATGGCATACAATTGAAGTTTATACCATCACTCATTGCCATCTGTACTCACACCCTTTAACGCTTTAGATACTGACGTGTGGCTGATTGGACTTATGCGACTACTTCTTCGTCTTATAATTGCCATATCTGCCTGAGACTTAACTCTGCCATTCTTATAGCACTCAGCACTTAACGTCTTATTGAACAACTGTTCGTTGCATCTATCACATATCGTGAAGATTGTACCACCAATACAAATATCAAACATATTCAGTACTTGGCTTTGTGTTTCCTTACACTCACAACACTTGGCATCACTGTTGGTGTTGTTTCGCATCCTAATTGCCATCTGTGTGTACCTCCTCCACTTTGTGCATCCTTGCATAACCTTCAAGGATATTATCACCGAATACCGGAACAACTGGAACTAATAACGTTCCGTCCGTATCCTCTATTGCTTTTGATAACTGGTATATCTTACCAGTATTGTTGTCAAGATAGTCATTCATGCCATACTGTCTTGCAATATCTTCTAAGTACATCTTGTTTACTCCTTCCCTAAGTACTAACACCGGCTACAGCTTATGCTGCCATAGCCTCAACAATCTTGCTAACCATAGTTGGCTTGTCATAAGTTCTGTACCACTTCTTGCAATGTAACTGCTTCATAACCTCGATGAGGACTTTTCTGTTCACATCATAAAGGTCTACACCATTGATACCATCTGCAATAAGCTGTCCAGCCATCTGTGCAACTTCACTTGCTGCAACTTTGTCAGCCTTATATCTCTTATCAGAACTCTGTGCCTTCTTAGCAGCTTTCTTTTCTGCCTCAGCCTTAGCCTTTGCTTCAGCTACCATTGCATCTGCAACCATCTTGCTAAGCTCTGTTCTTCTGAACTTGCTTGCATTCTTGATGCCGTACTGTCCTGCAACCTTACGCATCTGCGCTACTGTCATCTCTGCTACCTGATTGTTAATGTTGTTTACTAAGTTTTTCATATTCTCGTCCTCCTAGACACTTGTGATTTTTATTTGTGGCCTTTTCCCTTGGCCTGATTATAATATACACCATCCGTAAGCAAATGTCAACACGTTCTCAGAAATTTTCTTAAAAAGTTTTCTTGCCAATTGTTTGCTGCCGGCTGCTCTTCTTCGTTTTTGTTATCGTGGACTTCTACTTCAGTCTCAACGACTTCATTTTCGTTACTGGCCATCATGCCGCTCCTTTCTACCTCTTCCACAACCGCAACTGTGTACTGCATCGTTCAATAAGCAACTACGTCTTATACTCTTTACAACACCACAATCGCAACTGCAGACATATTTGTGACGTAACCTTTCGCCACCTCTTGTCATATCATACCATCTTGTATCGTACTCGATTACTTCAAGCTTTCCTAAGCGCTTGCCGACTATATCGTTTCTGTCGATGCGTTCTTGTCCTTTTTGCATTTCTCGTTTCACACTCCTTTGTAAACCAGTAAAGCAGGTGACCTTTGGAGCCACCCGCCTTTGTTTGTATTATGCTGCCATCTGGAGCTTTCTAAGTCCTTCGTGGTATCTTGTAGAGCCGATTGGTCTTAATGTTGCAACTGTGTCTTTGTCAAGACCCTTAACAACTGCAATCTTCAGAATCTCTTCTACATCCATGCCAGCCTTCTCTAACTTTGTAACCATTGTGATACATCTGTAAGAGAAAGTAGCTCTGATACCTTTGTTAGTAGCCTCATCTCTTAATGCTCTGATGAAGGATACCAAATCAGTATTATTCTTGCTGATTGCCATTTCAATTCTAATGCTGTAATCGAATTCGATAATTGCAAATCTGTCAAGTGTTGCCTGGTCAAGTACCATTCTACCAGTGTACATCTCATCAGCACCACTTCCTACTGTATTGCCGGCAGCTACGAAATGTACATGCTCAAGTTCTACTCTACCAGTAGGAAACTCAAAATAGCCATTTGCAATTGCTGCATTGAGAAGTACTAATACTTCAGGAATACTTGCATCCATCTCGTCTAAGAAGAACACACACTCGTTCTCACTTGTACATGCCTTGTAGAACTCTGTGTCGTGGAACTTTCCACCTGCATCGATGAAACCTGTCAACTTGTACTCCTGCTGAACACTGTTGCTGAAGTAGAAGTCCCAACCAAGTTCCTTTGCAATCTGTTCTACTGTATGGTTCTTACCTGAACCAGCAGGACCTGCTAAGTAAACTGGAATACCACACTCAAGGCAGCTCTTAATTGTTTCGTACTTCCCGTGATGGATTTCTCCACTTGGAACTGGAAATACTACTGGCTTCTCAATTGCTTTAGCTTCCATCTCAGCCTTAATGCTCTCGATTGCTCCAGTTGTTGTCTTGTTTGCTCCACCAGGATTTACAGCCTTGCGCATTCCTGCTGTATCATATACTCTTTCAACTTTCTTAACACCAAACGTGTTAGCATCGAAGTATACATCACATCCATCAACTGTTGTTTTGCCTTCGCCATCTTTGATGGTTGCTTTTCTAACGTATGTGTAAATTGTTTCTGTAGTAGGGTACTTAGCACTTACAACTACATAACCGGCTTTCTTAGCCATCTCTACTCTTACTACTTCAAATCCTACTGTAGTATCTGTTAACTTCTTTTCCCAACGTCTTGCCATTTTTTATTTCCTCCGCTTCTCTAAGCACTTTGTATTTAGCCTCGCTCCCTTGGCTATGTCTATATCTTACACCATACGATACCAAACGTCAACACTAAAATACAAAAATATCAAAAAGTTTTTAGGCTAGCCGTTAGAAGCTAGCCTTTAACTGTTCCAGTGTTTGGATGTCATCTGGATTACAAGTGAACTGTGCCGGCAGCACTACTTCGTTTGGAAGCAACTTCTGCATTCTGTCATAACTTATTGGTCTGCCGTATCCACTTGTAAATCTACTTGTTACGTGTGGCTCTACTTCGATGTATCTGAAGTATAGACGTCTTAACATACTTGGGTGTACCATTGGGAATGCTAACTTACTAACATTCAACTTTTCGTTTGCACCCTTTATCTGTATCTTACCAACTATCTCAGTATCACCAGCAGTAGTACCAAGAGCAATGCTAAGATTAACTCTAAGGCCTTGTGCCTCTAACTTCTTAACAATTCGCATTGTCATTACTGACTGCTCAATTATCTCTTCAGTATCAACACCAGCACTGTAGTTGAATAACTTTGTGATGTTAACAACTTTCTGCTTGACTGGTCTGAACTGTCTGCTGACCATACTTGTTGGAACACCAGCAAGATATAATGGAACGATTGGTTGAAAACCAGCAACACCAATAACTGTTTGCATCTGTCTCTGAACTTCTGGAGTAGCCTGCACCTTTAACTTCTGTGTCAACTTCTCAGCCATATCTGACCAACCGTTCTTTAACAGTTCTGTTGCTTCTTCAAAACTTCTTGTTCGACTGAAGCTATAATCGTTCTCTACACTACTGTGTCTTGCCCAACGAAATGCTTCGTTGAATGGTGTATCACAAATGTACTTATAAAACTCACTTATGCTTCTGTAATGGTTTACTGTTGTCTGCATTACTAATACCTCCTCAACTGAGTACTTATTTCTGAATCTAAAAATATTATACTACGTATAATAGAAAAAGACAACATAGCAATCGTAAATTGTTGAAACTTATTTTATCGCATCTTAGATGTTTTACCGCTATCGTCTCAACCGGATAATGCTATTGTACACCATACACACTACATAGTCAACGCTACACTATCGACGTTTGTCTTTTCTGCGCTTGTGGATGCATGCCAACATCTCGAAGTCGCTTGGGTAGATAGTTACCGGTGCATCCTTACGCATTTGGATTTTCGTTGCTTCCCATTCTGCTTTCTGTTGCAGATACTTCTCACACTTGCTGTGACATCCTGGAGTTCTGTCCGGACACTGATAGCAACATGTTATTGCCAAAACACTTACCTCTCAATCTGTAACTTGTCTGGGTCGCCTAGTACACCAAACATAGCAATGCCTGCACTATCTGCAGCATCGTTATTGTACATCAGCTTCTTGCCATCTCTAACGAACGTTCCTTTCGTTTTCCTACTACCTGATACGTCTATCAGGATTTTGTTCTCAAAACCTTGTCTGCACACCCAACGTACAGTAGGCCACTTCTCTTCTGGTACTCCATACTTGTTTGCTTGTGGCTTGCTAGTTCCTACAACTTGGGACTTCCAACACCTAGTATCAACACTGTACACATCAATGTCGTACTGTGCACATACGTCCACTATTGTTGCAGTCAATGCGCCCATTGCCTTTATTGCATCTATGTTGATGAACGATGTAGGTCCGCCATGTAGCCTTGCCTTTTCGCAAATGCACGTTACCTTTTCTGCTTTTGGCGCAACGACGTTAATGAGGTGCTCAAGTTTGAGTCTGAGCACCCCTCTACGTTCACTGTTATTCTTATACTTATCTAAATGGACCGACTTGATATCCAATAGCTTCCCATCTGCTACTATACTGATACCAGTATTCTGATACGACTGGTCCACACCTATATATATTTGCTTATATTTGGCCAATTCGTATCACCTCCTCTGAGCTCCATATTGCGGCCAAATTCCGTTTATAATCTTATCGCTGAGGATTTTATCATATAACCAAATAAAACGGCTAGAAATCGATTCTACGAGCTTATTTTCTCAGCCTGACTTGGTGTCCAGCAAGCAACAGCCATTGGACAGCCATGACACCTCTTGCAGTCTTGCTTCTTAGCATCATCCGGCCTTGCTACCATCTTGTGTTCTTGGTAGACACGTTTGTATGCTTTCTTAATTTGCTCACACCTTTCAATGAACGGAGCAACTACTTCTGGGTCGTAATCGTACACTTCAAGTTTTGTCTCTTGAGTGTTCTTATCCTCACTAAGTACGAACCCTTTTTTAATACCAGTCAAATACATATACCACTGACATTGCTTTGATGCTGACGGATGCTTTGCCATCTTCTGGAACTGAAATGTGTTTACTGACTTTAGCTCTCCAATCATAAGACCGTCATAGAATTGTGGTATGCTGCAAATAATATCCGGTGTGAAAGATACTCTATACTTCTTATTGAACTGAGTAACGTCCAACTGGTCTACATTACTGTACCCTGCTCTAATGAAAAGCCTTTGCCACTTCTCGTGGATTGCATTTCCTTCTTCGAATATCTTTCTTAAACCAACTGGCAACTGTTCGCCTTGGAGCTGCTTGTATATTAGCGATAACACTTGCTGACGTAAGCAGAACTTCTTGTCTGAAACAATAAGAGCAGAAGCGTGCAATCCAACACGCTCCGTACTCTCAAGACCTCTTGTCATAACTTGTTTGACGAACTCTGCTTCAGCATCTACTTTCTTGTCCAAGTAGAACATCTCGTTAAGTATTTTCTCAAGAGCTGCAGCATCGGAACTTTGTATCTTTGTTCTGTTACCTTTTGCTTCACTCTTGATATCGTCAACCAATCCCATCTTAGCCCTCCAGTCCTTTAATCAACTTCACTTCTAAGCTGTATGCTTCTGCAATCTGAAGTGCCATCTCAAGATATCGACTGGACTTGTCCATGTCCTGCTCCATATTGTTCTTATATGGTGCTCTTGCTCTATACTTCCAAGCATTAAGTACACAGAAGTCAAATGTCTTCTGAGGACCAAATACAATAAGCATCTCATCGATTACTTCGAACTTGCCATGCTTGTAGTGACTTGGATTGTTCACTACATCTTCTTCTTTAACTTCATTACTCATCACTTCTGCCATTCTCAATTTCCTCTTCTTCCTCGTCATCTGACGGAATATATGGAACGTAATTTCTTTTGCGTTCCTGAGCCACCACTTGACATCCACACTCTGGACAATCAAATGTGTCATAAAGCTTCTCTTCTGGATTAGACTGGAATACAGCCACAACACCAGTCTTGCCACCATCACGTGATACGTAGTGTTTCTCAATTATTGGATTGAATTCACATCCACATACTTTACAC
Source organism: Candidatus Scybalousia scybalohippi (assembly GCA_018065645.1). GTDB lineage: Bacteria > Bacteroidota > Bacteroidia > Bacteroidales > P3 > Scybalousia_A > Scybalousia_A scybalohippi. The sequence goes on along the minus strand of JAGHSX010000044.1, from coordinate 17,492 downwards.
TTAATCTTCATCATCGTTGTCCTCCAAATCTTTCATAGTCACTCGTTTGCCAAACTGTGCTGCCCTTTGTGCCATCAGTTCCTGACGTATCTTCTTAACGTCATCAAACGAAACAAAACCTCTATCAAAGAAAAGTGGTATCTCACATTCGCCCATTGGATTGCATACCTTAGACTTGACCACCTTACACTTCATAATAAGTCCAACCTTTTCGTTGGTTGCACTGTTATGTGGGTCTTTGTTTGGTATTTCAATCCAAGCCTTACGAGCTACTTGAATACGAAGACTGCAAGCATGTTTTAACTTACGTCCACCAGGTGTGTCTGTCTTTTCACCAAACATCATTGCATTCATCTTATCACGAACCTGATTGACAAATATCAACGTTGTTCCGGTTACTTCGATAATCTCTTCTACTGTTGGCAAGTACTTATTCATAAGCCTTGCTACACCACCAATACGTTGCTCTTCAATACTGTCTCGCTCTGCAGACTTCAATACTTTCTCAGCATCTTCCTTTGGTACCATACTAGGTACACTATCAATACCAATAAGTGGTATGCCTGCTTTTGCAAACTTGATTGTTTTATTGAAAGCGTCCTCGCCATACTTTGCTCTGTATATCAACATCTGCTTTGGTCTGTTGCCAAATACCTTTGCCCTTTCTGCATCGAACGTTCCTTCAATAGGAATGTCCAAACACAACTGATGTAAACCACACAGATGATACAGAAGTGTTGTCTTGCCTGAACTCTCAGGACCAAATATCTCAACTACTCTACCCTCTGGCATACCTCCACCAATAATTGCATCAAGGTCTTCAATGCCAGTAGGCCATCTGTTGATTTTTAGATTGGCGTGTTTTGAGCCAATACTGTAGATGGAGCCTTCTCCTTCTTTCTTGTTGATTTCAGAGCACAATTTCATTATTGCCTCTTTGTTTGTGTTAGCCATCGTTATCCTCCAAACTGTTTACTTTGCATCTACTGGTAACCTGCACCAGCTTGCCTCTTCAACTAATTTGTCAACTGACCACTCGATGTGAGAGCTATGCTCTACACTGTCTATTATACTATATAACGAACAAAAGGTCAACAACCGGTTTTATCCATGCTGTTGACCTCTGTCGCCTTTTTATCTTAAATACTCAACCCTTATTTCGACTCGTTGTGTCTTGTAAAGAAATAGAACAGTGGTGTATCGAATGCTGCAATAACAATCTTGAACAGCCACTGACCAAGAATCATGTTGAATAGTACAATTCTCATACCAGGCTGGAACAACCAACCGAAACCAAGACCGAAAGCAATTGTTGCATAAATGATACTGTCTACTAACTGGCTTGTCATTGTACTTCCATTATTCCAAATCCACTTGCCGCCCTTTGTACTTCCGTGCTTCTTGATGTATGCTTCTCTAATAGTATGGAATACCTTAACATCAATGCTCTGGCTTACTACGTATGCTACAAGGCTTGCAATAACGAACACCCAGTTCTGACCAAGCAGTGTTACATAAGACTCCTGCATTGCTGCATCTGTAGCAGGGAAGTATCTGCAAATGATAATAAGTGCTGTGGAAAGCAACTGACAAATAAATCCACCCTTAACAGCAATGTTTGCTTTTTCTTTACCCCAAATCTCTCCAATGATATCTGTCATCAGAAATGTGAACGGATACGCAAGTGCTCCTGACGTAAGAGTGATTGGTGCACCAAACAAATTGATACCGGTTGTAAAAATCTTACTTGCTACACAGTTTGCTGTGATAAGCATAGTTCCAAAAATCATATACAAGATGTATAAGTTTCTATCTGTCTTCTTCATTATTCCTGACCCTCCTTAATAACAGTCACATTGACTGGAAAATGTTTTGCATCGTCGCAATATACACTGACCTGCAAATACTTTGGTTTGTACTCGTTTGCAATATAATCGGCAACATTAGCAACTGCTACTTCAATAGTCATCTGCTGACCTTCGATGTTGTCTTCCATATACTGCTCAACTTCTAAGTAGTCCGGAATAACTTCGTCCGGCTCCATTGCTATGGCAAACTGGTATGTACACCACTTCTTGCCGATGGTACAAAAGCAATGGCATTTCTTGTTTGGTATCTCAATTGAACTGATACCCATATTGTTTTCAAATCTTGCCATTACTCGTCCCTCCAACTCTCATCATCGCCATTGTCTTTCTTAACACCAGCATACATATTGAAGTTGTCCATATACTTGTTCAAACCAAGAAATCTAGGACCATCAATGAAATCAATTGTGCCTGAAGGTCTGTAGTCGTCTTTTAACGTCATCATCTTGTTTGCCTGAGCCTGAAGATAACTGAATGCGCTATCGCAACCTCTTACAAACGGATGTGCTTCCTGACACATCTTAACTACTAGTGGACCTTCGTCACATCCAAGCAAGTGGACTTCCAAATCGTATCTGTCATACTCCTGAATAAGAGCACCAATAACTTCGCAAGCCTTGAATCGAATATATCTGTCCTTGGTTGCGATGTTTAAGAATTTGGAAACACCAATCGAATTGATGCGAGTGTCTTTGATGAGAATTCTAGCACAAGCCTTCCATTCCTCAAAACTCCTTCCCTGAGGTACTGCCATTGTTCTGTACTGTACACCTCTACGTTCCATCTCAACCAAGAACTCTCTGGCCTTCTGAATAGTGCTACCAGATTCGTAGAGTGTATCCGGAAGAACAATCTCTGTTGGATTGATTTCTTCATACATCTCAAATAGCTTGTCAAAGTCTAACTGACTTCCTTCTGCGGCTCCGTTGTCCATCAAGACAAACTTGCCTCTTCTTGCCATTTCAGCAAAATGTTCCTTGTACTCTGTACAACTTACCAGATGTGCCAAACACATGTGATACTGATTGTCCACAGTATCTGACAAATGTGATACCGGAACAATGTGTGCAACTCTGAATTCCTTCATCGTGCGTTCCTCCTTTTAATATATTCTCAACACTACTGTTCCCAGTAATGAGTGAGTCTTAACAATTCTTCTGATGTCTGCAAATGTGCTCCATTAGAGCCTTTGCTTCATCTGTTTCTGAAAACTTCAAATCGTGTCTGTGGATTGAACGTTCGTTATCGAACTGTGCTTCCGGATAACGATGTCTCAACTTCATAAGATTGTACACCGCTACATCTTCTAAGTCAACACCAAGAGCTGAACAAATAGCACCGATATGCCAAAGTGTATCACCAAGTTCTCCAACAAGCTCTTCTACGTTATACTTGCCACCATAATACTTATGTTTGATAACGGAAAGTGTTTCGCCTGCTTCTTCTCCAAGACCGATTGCCCAATGCATAACTTCTTCTTTACTGTTCTGATGTTTCTGGATTGCTGTGTATGCAAGTTCCTGATAGTCCTGAAGAGAAAGTCTTTCGTGTCTAGGCTCTACGTGTACAACGTGAACACCTTTACAATTACGAATCATCTTCTTGAAAGCTTCGTCATCAATCTCTCCAATATCTCGCATCTTAACTGGCTCCTTGCTGCAATTGCAAGTACGCTTAGCTTCGAATGTAACGGTTGCTCCATTCTCTCCATCTTCATCTACTGTACAACTAATGGTGCGCTTCTTACCTTTGTCGAACTTCTGTTGTACCAAATCGATAACCATTTCAGCTACCTGCTCACAACTAAGTCTTCCCATCTGCCATACGTTACTTGTATCATCGTACTGCAAACCAAGCCAACGGTCAATAACGTGTTTCACCATTATGAACTCGATATCTCTATCATTTGTGTTTACTTCAATTTCAACACGAATACCAAACATGTGTCTGTGTGGCACTCTCAAGAACTTTACTTCGTCCGGAGCCTCAGGCCAACAATGTATGCCTTCGAACTTCGTACATGCTGTAACTGTTTTCTTCATCTTTTCTCCTAACTGGAAGTGAGACGCCTCAACTGAGGTCTACGTCTTCAACTTACCTTTATTATACATCGTTTCTGATTTCAAGTCAACAAGCAATTATCTGTGGGCTCTTGAATACAGTGCGGTGTTATAAGCCGTCGTTCTCTTAATATACACCTTCTTCTTGAACTCCAAAGCTCCTTGCTCCTCTAATATCTTCAACACCTTTTTGTTTACTACCCTGCCAACACATCTGTCATAGAAGTCATCATACGAAGTGAAGATACCATTCTTCTTTCTCTCTTCGTAAATGAACTGTGCAGCCTTGTCACCAATACCCTTCAACTCAGACAAGCCTTGCTGAATAATTGGCTCGCCTTCAATCTTTCTGATACTTGTCGACGGCTGACTATAGTTAACGTGTGGCAAGAACAATACAATACCATCACCAGCAGTTTCGTTACAGAACTCGTCTCGCTCCTTATCCGACCTTGCATATTTGATTTTTGCATACCAGAAGTATGTCGGATGATAAATCTTATAGAACATCTCTTCCATACTGATGATGCAATATCCGGCTGCATGTCCTTTGTTGAATGAGTACACCAATAAGCTATCCCAAGTGTTCTCAGCCTGCTCCCTACTCATTCCGTTCTTGACTGCATTCTTGACAAACTTCTTGTGCAAATCCACTCCAGTGTCTTCAGCATGCTTATTCAAGATTGCAACAGCTCTCTCTTTGAAACCGTGCTTGTTTGCTTTCAACACTTTATCAGCTTCGCCCCACTCAAGACCACCAATGAATACACAAATAAGCAATAACTGTTCCTGATACACGACTGTGCCGTAACTCTCTTTTGTGTACTGATACGTAAGACTTTTCTTGTCAATATCACCACTGATTTTGTGGTCTGCATATTGCTCTGGCATTCCCTGACCTAACGGACCAGGACGATTCATTGCACAAGTAGCAACTACGTCGTCAAAGCAATCGCAATTGATTTCGTCTAGGATACGTTTTGCAGTTCCTTTTTCAAACTGGAATATACCACAAGTGTTTCCTTGCCTGAATGCTTCTAGCAACTTAGGGTCTTCAGTATACTCAATATCAAACTCTTTGTTGCCTGCAAGCCTTCTACATTCGCCAATACTCTGCATCGTCTTCAATCCAAGTAAGTCGAACTTGATAATGTTGATACTGTTCAAGTCCTCAAGGTTGAATGTTGAATACAAGTTGCCGGCTTTGTCCATTCTTATTGATGTGTACTGCAATATGTCTCCTGAAGTAAGAACTACACCAGCAGCATGAGTACCAATAAAACGTACCTTGCCAAACAACCTACAGAAGTGTGTAATAATATTGTCGTACTTCTTGTTATATCTTCTTACATCGTCAGCATTGGCTCCGTTGAACAACATCTCTTCGTCTATCGAACCATCTTCCAACTTGTAGTTTGAAATCATATTCTTGATGCTTCGGATAACCTCTTTGTGCTCTTTTGCCTCTTGGTCATCAACTGTCTTGTCAGTCTCAAGACCACAAACCTTTGCCAACTCATTTACTGTATTATCTACCTGATACAAACCATAAGACGATACTCTAGCACTCTGTCCCGGATACTTGTTAATCAAGTACTCAATAACTTCGCCTCGTCTATCCATCTCGAAGTCTATATCAATATCTGGGTATGCCTTTTTATCATACCTCATAAATCGTCTGAAGTCAAGATTGAATCGAATACTATCTACTTCAGTGATATGCATTGCATAAGCAACCAAACAGTTGCACACACTACCTCGACCAGGACCTACACAGATACCTCTATCCTTTGCCCAGTTTACGTAATCGGCCACAATCAAGAAGTAATCTACAAATCCATTTGTCCTTATGACATCCAACTCGGACTTACATCTCTCGATGTACTCTTTATTGTACTGTCCTCTCTTCTTCAATCCGTCCTTTACTTGACGAACAATCTCTTTCCAACTTGCTTCAGCACTTTCACCAGCCAACTTAGGCAACTGTAACTCAAGCTGCCCTAAGATGTCTGGCTCAACCTTTGCCTCTAACTCTTCGAGATTGGATTGCATTTCCATTGCCATCTGTTTCGCAGTTGCAACACCAAAGTCACCTTTGTGCATCTTCACGAATCTCTTCTCCATCTCCATAAGAGCCGGCATGTAGCGTTCTGCATAAGTTCCTTCAACCCATTCTCTGTCGTGACCATCCATCATGTGCATCTTCAGATATGTGTCAAAATCCTCTTTGCGTCCTCTGTGACTATCTGATGTAAGTACACACTTGATACCTAACTCATCAGCCAACTCTATCATGCCTACGTTTATCTTCTCTTGAGCACCTGCATCTGATACTACATAAGGCTGAACCTCAACATACAAGTCATCACCAAACATCTTCTGCAACTTCTCCAGATACTTCTTTGCTTGTTCTTCTTTACCTTTGAGGATACACTGTGACGAATAACTTGCAATACAAGCTGTTGTACAGATAAGACCTTCGTGGTACTTCTCAAGCAATTCAAATGTCCATATAGGATTGTAATACTTCTGTTTTTCTCCATCGTACATCAATGCATTCAGATTCTTATAACCAACCAAATCCTTTGCAAAGATACACAAATGGTAACCTCTGTCCTGAGGTTTGTATACCGGCAAGAAATATCCTTCAACACCAAGTATAGGCTTGATGCCCTCTCTCTTGCAAGCATCGTACGTCTGTACCAGTCCATTTGTATTTCCGTGATTTGAAGTTGCTAGAGCTGTGTGCCCTAATTCCTTTGCCAACTTAGCAAGCTCAGCAGGCTTGCCAAAACCATCAAACCTGCTGAACATATCGTGGCGGTGCAAATCTACCATTGCCGTTCACCTCCACTTGCTATTTACTCTTCGTCTTCCCAGTCCTCGTCGTCCTCGTCATCGTCGCCCCAATCGTCCTGAGCCTTGTCGTACTCCTCAAGCTGCTTGATGTAATACTTAGCAGGCTTCTTGGGTGCAACCTTGATATCTCTTTCTTTACAAAGCTTATAAAGCTCCTGAGGTGACATCTCTTCGTAATCTACTACTTCATCATCACCATCGTCGCCCCAATCCTGGTCATCATCATAATCATCATCCTCTTCAGGTTCAGGCTGCTTCTTAGGCTTGCTGTTTGACTTCTTGCCCTTTGCAGGCTTGTTCATAGGAAAATCGTCCTCGTCGTCATCTTCATCATCAGACACATCTGAAGGATATGCTTTGTCGAGCATCTTTAAGATTGCCTTATCGCTGAAAGGTTTTGCCTTCTCATTTCTAAAACGAACCTTGTCCATAGGAACAACACTGTATGTCTTGTTCTGCTGCTTTCCAGATACACTAATGACATAATCGCGGTCTGTAATAGTTCCGTAATTCTCATACATTGCCATAAGTGCAGGAATAGGACTGCAGTTGTTTACTGGGAACATGAAAAGCTGAACTTCTTTTGTCTCGTAATTGTATACAGACCATACATACTGGCTACGAGTACGAAGTTCGTCATCCTCACAATAAGGACACTCTCTGTCAAAGATTTCCTGACAAGGAACGTTTACACCTTTCTCAAAACTATCGTGGAACTTGACTTCCATACCATCATCCATATCGACAAGGAAACGAACTCTCTGTTTCTGTCCCTCTCTGAAGTAGATGAACTTGCCTTTGTTAGTACCGGCTTTCTTAACATCATTCTTGATGCTGTTTACTAATCCTGCCATTTGCTTTTGCTCCTTTGCTTTTAATTTTGCCGAACCTCTGTTGATACAACTCCATCGTACGTCCATACATCTTACTGAACTTACTTGGGCTCATATCGCCTGGGTCCTTTATACCTTTAATATACTGCCAACGGACGACATTGTCAACACCAAATATCTGTTTTAGATATCTCGTTCCTTTCTTGCCACACTCGTCGTTGTCCAGCGCACTGATTACTCTTGTTACTCCAGCAGCCTTCAATTTGTCGAACTGTTGTTTGGACATCTTCCATCCTAATACAGCTACAACATTATCAACACCGTTGTGTACGAACTTCAATCTGTCCATATATCCTTCAACTACGAACACATACTTCTCTGTTCCGTAATTGCCACACAACGTTGTTGCTCTACTGAAGCCTTCGTTGTACAAGTACTTTCTCCTTTGCTCGACATCCTTTCGCATTGTACGACAAACCCAACCTCTGAACTTGCCATTGTCTAACATCGGGAATATCAACCCGTACATCTTGTTGTATGTTATTTTAGCCCTGCACTTGTTCAGCGTCTCAGAACTAAACCCTCTTGCCTCCATGTATGCCAATGCTGACACCACTTCGTCCTCTTCGTCTGTGCTCCAATCGATTGTCCTTAATCCGTGATAGTAGTCATAAGCTTCATCATATAATTGCTTCTGTGGCTTTTGGCCTTTTGCAACTTCTGCTGGATTGATGTGGATACCAGAACACTTCTCAGACTTCAATATCTTCAAGTATTCTTTGTATGCTTGCAAATCGTTCAGACCATTGTACTTGCTTTCCATCTTCTGAACAAATCGCTTTGCATCTCCTGCTTCATTACATCCGAAGCAATACCAACTACCATCTTCGAAGTTTACCAACATACTTGGGTTTGCATCGTTGTGGAACGGACAAACAATCTTCTGACTAAGAGTCGTTGTGTTTGGTATCAGGTTGTAATACCATAATACTTTGGCTAACTGCGTTGCTCTTTCATTCTCCATATCCGTCGTCCTTTTTCACTTTTACTGTGAAATAAGGCTTCGAACACTTTACCATGTAACAACCAGCAATATTGTGAACAGTTATTTTCCCAACTTCGCTTAGTCTGTTTATTGCATCCTGGTCAACTGACTCTTCTACATCAAGATACTTCCTAAACTCGTTTGGGTCAACACCACAAGACTGTAAATACTTTGACAGCCCTTTCATATCTCGAATTGTGTATCTCTTTTTGATAACCTGACGTGCAATTGGTTTCGTAACTCGTTTCTTTAACTTATCCGGAAACCACTCAATACTTGTCTTCTCTGACTTCTTGATTGTAAGTACAGAGCCGTCATCAACAAGACCATCGAACTTTGCAGACTTCTTACTACCGAGGTAGCCTTCCATCTCTTGTTCGAACTCTTCCTTTAACTGTTCAAACTTCTTCTTTACAGCTTTGAACTTTTCCTGCTTCTCGTAGAAGTTCCATGCAATCTGCTGGTATCTGGTTTCGTCCAGCCCATCTCGATTACTTGCCATCCTCTACTACCTGCCCTTTCGTGAAAAGCTCATACACTCCTTTTGGCCAACGTTTTCCAGTACGTACCCAAACCACATCATCAAACTTAACAATGTACTGAGCACCATAACCGGTCTCAACCTTGAACTGTCTGTTCTTAGTACTTCTGCGAACAATCTTTGCAGACTTCACTTTGCCATTTGCCATTCGGAATGCGATAATAGTTCCGACCTGTGCACTTTCGATGTAAGGCATCTTCTGTTCCATATCAATGCTGTCCGAACCTTTCTCAACTTTATCCTCAGACTCTACATTGATTGGAGCATCATGGTTGTCAGTCTTTACTTCGTCTTTAGCACTCTTGTTGTTTTCATCAGTAGTCTTCTCGACTGCTTCTGCTCCTAAGATTGCATCCACGATTTCTGCCTTTCTCATGTCATGTGCACCTTTAATACCTAACTTGGTTGCCATCTTGGCCAACTCTCTCTGTTTGAACTTGTTCAGTTCTTCTTTTCTTGCATTCTGCATTTCTTTTGCCTCCTAGCTAAAATTGATTACTTTGTGGAACAACTACCACAGACCTGCACTTGCAGGTTTCGTCGTAATTCTCAACGACTCGTCAGTGTGGCTTAGAACTGTTCGTAGTAGTACTTGCTTGAACTATCATCACTACTCCAGAACTCTGTTCTGAACATTTTCACTTCTACCTTTACCTGAGCCTTCTTAATCTCAACTACTTCTGACACCATCTCAGGACCCATCACTTCATACCAAATAGAACCATCTTCGCAAATGTACTCTTTGTGGTATCTTCCGTACTCGTCCATTGGTGATGTAGAACAATCAATCCAACTGTGCTTCTTTAAGAATGCTGCCTTTTCACTTTCGTACTGTTTGTAATTAACTGTCATCTCTTCGTCCTCCTGAACACTTATTAGCAATCTTGCTACTTTTCATATCCGGCACTAATTGTTCTCAACTGCACCAGCATTACTGCTTCGCTTAGCCTTGCTTCTCTTTATGCTTATATGATACACCATAACTATATAGAAGTCAACAGCTATTTATTGTACTTCCATCCAAGCTGTTGCAAGACCATCTACATCATAACCATTTGCTTCGTAAGCATCAAGCTCAACTACTTCAAATGCAATTACGTTTTCCATATCTTCAACCATCTCGATGTCAAGTACTGTACCGTCTGTATACTTTACACTCTTGATTACCTTACCACTCTCTTCTAACATTTCCATCATTACTTCTGCCATCATTTCTTTGCCCTCCTAAGCACTTTATCTTTGAGCTGTTCGCTCCCTTAACTATGTACTTATTATACATCTGATATCTTAATTTGTCAACGTGCAAATCAAAAATAATTCAAATATTTTTATAACGTAAGATAGCCGCCAGTACTACACTGACGGCCACCCGTTACCAAACAACATCGTACACTATACACTGTCTTTGTTAGATACCGAACTGCTTGAATACAAATCCGATTAGGATACCGATGACTGCTGTTATCACATAGCCAACGACACTACGCCATCTCTCTCCATCTCGTTCTTCCAACTTCTCAAGTTTAGCATTCTGAGACTTCTGCTCTGCTGCCATGCTTTCCATGTTGGTTGCCAACTTCTCCACTGAGACAACTAACGTATTGAAACGTTCCATTGACTGCTCAAGCATCTCAAGACGTTTGTCAGTACGTTCTTTGTTTTCCTCAACTCTCTTGGCGAATTCGTTATGTTCGGCTCTAGTGATTGGTGTATCCATATCCACTTGCCTCCATCTCGTTCTTTACTATGCCATATCTTCGCACTCAAGTGCAATCAGAATTTCTCTGACCTGAGGCTTGAGCTTGTCCGGCACCTGGTCAAAAGTCTTTACGCCTTTGATAATAAGGGTTGCATAAACTGTTGCCATTGTCCACACCTCCTTCCCTAGTATCAATCGCAATATAAGATACCTAAGCATCCTTATCGCCATCCAGAATGGCCTGAACTTCTGCTCTGAGCTTTTCTGGAACATCATCCATTGTTTTTACACCTTTACGAATAAGGTCTGCATATACTCTAGCCATCTGCCATTCCTCCTTTACATAAGACCAGCAATCATCTCATACACATCACAAAGGGCAACTTGTGTATCTGTGAGCTGCTGATTCAAATTTGCATTCTCAGACTTTAATGTATCGATAAGCTTCTCTTCGTCTGTCTGCTGTCTGATACAAAATCTTGTGCCACCATTATATGGATACTTGCTCACAAGGACCATCTTGCCTTGGTCAACACCGTTGATTACAACTTGCGAAAGGTTGTCATCAGTAAATACGTTGTCACCAATTGGTGTAGAGCTCTCATACTCAGTTCCATTCATCGGCAAGTTCAACACCGTGCCGTCTTTCAGACGGATTCTGTTTGTCTCCGAACTTTCTACACTTCCAATAGCCTCGTTCTTTTCTAACTCTGCCATGTTCTTGTGTCCTCCAATCTTTTATAAATAACTCGTCATACAAAGCATCAATACTTTTGATAGATTTATAAGAATCAAAATAAGCCATGTAACCACGCCACGACTTGTATTGTTGCTCTATTTCCTTATATTCCATCACGCCAGCGTCAAGTTTCTCTTTGAACTTCCTTAGCTTACGACGTTCTCTAACAAGACTACTATGGTCAGGCCTCATAACGATTTTTCCAGTACTCGTTACACTTATTTTTGCCTTCAAAAACTTGAACCCGCACCCAACCTTGCATATCTTGGTTTTGTGCAAGCTAAGTTCTATACCAATGTCTCTATATTTCTTTTCTACTTCATCAATACACTGTTGCAAATACCTTTTGTCACTGTGTATCATAAAGAAATCATCCATATAACGACCGTACCCTTTTATCTTCAACTGTTCCTTGATGTAGTGGTCTATTTCGTTTGGATGGAATACGGCCAATGTTTGAAACACTTGACTACCAAGTCCAAACCCTTTATCTCCAACTGCATCTACGAAATCCATTGTAAGATATAACGCCTTTGGGTCGTTCATAAATAGTCGCTTATTTTGTTGATAAACAACATCGTGGTCAATGCTATCAAAATAAGCGTGCAAATCACCAACTGCAACATAAAACTCATTACTTCCACATCTGCGGTACTCTTGTTGCAGAAAAGCTTTAACTCGTTCAAATGCTTTGTGTATGCCTCGTCCTTGCAAAGAAGCATAATTGTCATAAACGAGCTTTGGTCTGATTCTAGGCAGCAATACTTCTTTCGTAACAGTATTTTGTACTGTTCTTTCATTGATGTGTACGGCTTTGATTTCTCTTGGCTTACCTCGTTCTATAATACCAAACACAGTAAACCCTTCAGACATCCGTTCCATATTGTCAAGTTTCTTTTGCGTCTCTTGAACACGGTGGAGCCTATCGAGATACCAACTTTGTGTGGATTGTTTCCACGTCACGCCTTGCATGCATCTTCGACCACCTGCCATTAGATTATTTGCATCTCGAACTTGTCGATATGCTTGATTACGTTTATGGTTACTTTTACTCATTCAACCAACATCCTAACTGTTTGTAGTATCACTTAGTGTAATGGTACGTAACCATCCAAGCACTAAGATACATCACACGAATAAACGCGGTAGTCGTTCTCGACCTACATCAGGTTATTTAGGCTTTCGCCAGGGTCATACGCTCCTATCGTCCTTAGCTCTATCAGTCCTTGCCTACAATTATGAGTTAACACGATATCGGCCGCACACGCCCAGAGTTGGAGGCGTTGTTGTTGTTCGAATTGCCATTGTTGTTCACATTGCAAAAGTTCGTCGCAACAGCATATAACCCACATCTATTATTTGTTTTGTTCCTCTTGTTTGTTTTTCAGAAACTCTTTGTATTCGTTAACTGTCGAACGTTTCCATCTGTATAAATAATTTCTTACCTTTTCCAACTGCTCTGCCAAGCACATATACTTGTTTAAGTCTATGGCAAAGAATTCTTCAACAAATTGGACTTCCTGCTTGATGTTCGCAACATCTGCTATTGCATCATCTTGAAGCAAAATCCTCTTGATATATTCCTGCTCTATTGTGCACCTTATTTCATTTGCAGACGTTATGTGACCAACCATAAGAGAACTATAATGCAACAAATTGCTTCTCGTCTTCGTTATCATCCAGTTGTCATATTGCTCAAGCATACCAGTCTCTTCAACTTGTTCTTGGTACTTATCCACTCTGTCAAACAGCTTTGCCAAATCTGGATATTCAGCCCGTACCTTTTTAGGTACGAGCCTTTTGTAATTTCCAGTCTTCATGCCATAACTTCGCATAACCATTTGTGTGACTATTTGTCTCAGTTTAACAGCTTCATAAAAGGCATCTAACTTTGATGACGAACGTCGCCACTTGGGTACACCCATCTACGTTCTCCTTTTCTTGCACTTGCCATCAATCTCTTGCTACCATCAGATGTGCAGACTGCCGTCTGCACGATTGCTGATTAAGCAAGGACGATTTCCGGCCGCACACGCCCAGAGGCGGAGGCGCTGACGCTGCTCGAATAGCCATTGCTGAGCACACCGCAAAAGTCCGCCGCATTGGATGCAACTGGGTCAAGAGCCCAATACCAAGTACTTGCAATTCTAAATAAACCACTCTGACAAAGTGGGAACTGACTACAAACACCACCAGAATACTGGTCTGCCCAACCCTGATTACCGGTCAGCTCAACGATTGTAGGAATACGCATGTTACGCATTGCAGCAGCCCAAGCAGACTTATTGTTCTCGTAAATACGAGTAGCACGAATATAACCTTTCAGCTTTGTACTTAACTTGTTATACTCTGCTTCCATATTTGCCGGCATAAGAGAGCCTGCATATCCACCACTATTTGTATTTGATGTATTGTACTGATAAGATGTTGCCAAAAAAGTAACTGGCATACATACAACGTGATTAGGTCTTGCTACACCATCACCAAAAGCCCATGCAGGATAATGGTTCTTTGCTACGATTGCCCAATCAACACCACCATCTGTAAAGTAGTCGCCAATAGCAAACTTGTCGTTTTCTCCAGCTCTGATATAACCCATCAAAGTATCAAGGTCAATCCTCTCACCAATAGCTCTTGAACCGTTAATACAAGCCTGCTCCCTCTGCATTACAGTTTCTTTTGTATACATTGCATATACAACTGATGCAGCAGGTATTTTTGTTCCATCATCCGTCTGGACACTAACTATATCCGCTACACTAAGAATGGCTTCTTCCGGATATGAAATAGATGCTTTGATAGCTGTAACTAAGTCACCAAACGTCATCTTCTTTGAACCACCATCGGTAAGTTCTACATACAGCAAATCGCTGTCCTGCAAACCAGTTGCCGACTGAAGTTCGCTAAGCATCTGTGTTTCTACAGAAATAACACTCATGTCTTGCTCCTTTCAAATTACTCAATTTATTATTAGTCCACTGACAAACTTTAACACTTACAAGGATAAACTTGATGCTTTGTTGTAAATAGAAGGACCTTATTATCTGTCGTCTTCAATAAAGTTTCATTTGTTGTTTCGAACGGAGCTGTAATCTCGTTCTTTATCAACATCTTGGCAAGACTATTAAGCAATGCCTCATGTTCATCCAACTGGTTCTGTAACCGTCCAGCAACATCTGTACTCAATTGGCCTTTTACATTGTCAAACCAAGTTTCAAACTCTGTCTGCCACAAAGCGATATGTGTATCATACCATCCATCGTACTCGTCTTTCTTAGCGCCAGTCCAATCGTCATAATCTTGTTCCGTTTCACTAACATAGTCGTTATAATCTTGTTTGGTATCAGCCAACCACTGAATATAAGCTGCTTTCTGTTCTGCAGTCCAATTGTCGTAGTCTGCTTCATATCTTTCTTTGAACTCTGTAAAATAAGCCTCAAACTGATTGAATAATGTAGTCGTATCTAACTGCTCTACCAAACCAGTTACCCAACCGCACACTGCCTGGTCCATTCTCGTGTCAGTTATATTTGCCTGCGTTATTCTAATTGCACCAGCACCTACATAAATCTCTGCAAGCTTCAATTCGTAGTAGTCTGCATTCCTTACAATATCCGGAGCAACCGGATTTACTGCAGTGGAGCCTTTCTTGACTTCAACCCACATTGCTCTTTCTGAAAAACCAAGACGAAGTACTACGATGTCAATTCTGTTAAGTACACCATCGGCAACATCAATAGGTAAATACAAGTCGTCTGTATTCTCATACCAATATCCGTTAATCCAACCTTGACCGCCTTTAACAGTTACCTGCATTGCAGGTGTAGGCATTGCAAGTACTTGAAGTTCGTCTGACTTATTTGCGAACACACCATTACCAATAAAGCTAGCAAAGTATGCTGCAAACTCCTGAGCAAGGTAGACTCTGTCGTATTCTTCGCCAACAAGGTTGGCATCGAAAAATCCACATCGTTCCATTTGTTACCTCACCTTCTTTCAAATTCGTCCACTATCCAACAAGCAAGACAATAACACCAAGCAATAAAGCCTATAAGTGCTACACCTAACATTACTAAGATAGCGACAACACATAACACCACTATCTTTAATGCCATTGTACATTATCCTCCTTGCGATGTCAACTGTTGTTTCATCTTCTGCATCAATGTCGGATATGAATACCCAAATGTTAACACCAATGCATATTCATCATCGAAGTCCTCTTCTACTTCTGTTATTCTTGCCGACACAACAACACCTAGCTGTTTGTCCCTAACAGTTACTTTATCGCCTTTTTGATAATCAACACCATACTCATACTGTACGTCACCAAATACTCGTATCTGTGCCTCAAACACTTCTGTTGTCTGGCACTCTGCAACCTTTTCGTCTCCTCTTTGAATAAGAGCTGCAGTATATTGAGCCGGTGTTAAACTTGTTGTACTTCCGTCCTCATTCACGGTCTCACTTTGTAGGTCTCTTGCATCTACGTAAAGCTCTCGTCTGAGAAATCCTTGACCGTTGTTGTTTCCTGATACTTGAGTCTTTCGAGAAGTTCCTTCGCCTTCGCCTGCTACCAAGGCAACAGTCTTCAAGTCCTGATTGTTCGTGTAATACGAACTAGACAAGATGTCTTCCAAATCCGTACTGAACTCAACTGGCTCATTAGTACTTTGCTCGACAGTCCTATCTACACCCTCAATGACTTCAAATACCAGCTTCTTTTCTTTTGGCCTGAAGTGGATACTAAAACCTATATCAGAATTTGCTGCTATGGCTACAAGTGCATCATACACTTCACCACCAGTCTTCTGATACTGTATCTTGCCACCAAAATGTTTATCCGTTGCCATTGTAAGGAACGGTATCTTTCGTTTGGCATTTATTGGGTTGACACAGTTCTGACTAACTATATCATACATGCAAGTGGATGCATCTTTGTTAGTAGCATTATACGTACCCCAAAGGATACGAGTTGTCAAGTACATTTCCAACGTACGTCCTTTGACATTGTATGTCTTAGTGCCATCGTCATCTATTGTAGACTTGACAATCTCAACTACCGCAGCATTATCTCCACCACACCACAATATGTTACCCTTTTTGAAATATTCAGCATTTTCATCTGTAATCGGCGCCCACAACTCAAAACTAGCGTATCCATTAAACTTATCCGGCCAAATCAAATCACTGTACTGATTGACTTCACCAATGTTATCAAATGTACCATTGTCATCCAGTACGAATACTTGTATCTGAATTTGCTTTTCTAGTAACATTCTTGTACCTCCAAGAACTTGTTGCTGTAGTAAATGAATACCTCTAAGTTACCGGCATTTGCATCTGCATCGTATCTGAACAAGTTGCTTCCTACATCAAGCTGTAGCCACTCACTATCCAAGTCTCTGTACTTAAAGTAATTTGATGTAACGCCATTCAGAATGCCTTGTATCTTCTTCTGTCCTATTGCTGTATCAATCTCAATCCTTTCGCCAGCCTGCATCGTCTTATTGACTTTGAAATACTTCTGTGTCTCGACATCAATTAACATCGGACCAGTCAATGTACCATTAGCCTTGAACACAATCTTCATACCAACGGAAACAGCACCACCATTATCAATTGCAACAATCAAGCTTGGCTGTCTCAAACCAAAAACAACACCACCAGGTGGCTCTGGGTCTTTTGACATAATCAAAGGGAAGTGGAACATGCCAACAGTACTTGCTGCAGCAACTTTGTTTTCCACTTGTTCAGAGAAAAGAGGGTCAGGACAATAACCCTCAATCTTGAACTTACATACCACTTCATTGTTTTCTGCCACTGTAGCAGAATATCTAACTGATGT
>JAGHSX010000099.1 GCA_018065645.1 Candidatus Scybalousia scybalohippi | reverse complement strand
TTATTATTGTCAATCACTTTGGTGGTATTGTTGTTTGCTTCTTGTTCTAAACCACAGGACCATGTAGATATGAGTGAACTTAAGACTTTGAAAGATTCAGCTTCATATGCTTTAGGCTATTTGAACGGATTGCAGGCGGCTCAAACTCCAGAGGCTGCTGTTAATGTTGATCTTTATGCTAAGGCATTCAAACAGGGTTACAGTAAAGATACTGCTGGTGCTTGGAATGAGACTATGATGCGTTCCGTTATTATGGAGTATGCAAGAAAGGCTCAGGAACAAATGCAAGCTAAAGCATTGGAACAAGCAAAACCAGATTTGGACAGAGCGGAAAAATTCTTGGAAGAGAATGGTAAGAAGCAAGGTGTTCACACAACAAATAGCGGTTTGCAATATAAAGTTATAAAGAGTGGCAAAGGAATAAAACCTGTCCTAAATAGTGGAGATAGAGTTATTATTTACTACGCTAGATACGTATTGAATGAAAAAGGAGAAATGGAACAAGTTGTCAATACTTTTAATGCAGACGGAAAGAATCCAGGACCTGTCGGTATTGATGGACAAAGCGAAGGTATAAAAGAAGTACTTCAACTTATGAATGCAGGCTCTCGTTATCAGGTATGGATTCATCCAAACTTAGGTTACGGAGATTCTCCAAAATTGGAGATGTATGAAATAGAAGTTTTGAAAGTTTTACACGAAGTTTAACTCAAATAAAACTTTGTTTTGCTTGACTGAAACGAAGAAAAAGAGATATTTCTTTGGTTAGATCGAAAAAACTTAGTAATTTTGCAAAGTTAATTGAGAGAGGGTTTAATGGTATAATTGACCGTTTCTCGTATTGTAAAACAAATAAATAAAATAAAATTATGTACTTAACAAGCGAAAAGAAAAGAGAAATCTTTGGAAAATTTGGTAAAAATGAACAAGATACTGGTTCTACAGAAGGACAAATAGCATTGTTCACTTTCCGTATCAAACACCTAACTGAATATTGTAAAGAACACAAAAACGACAAGTTCACAAACAGAGCTTTGGTTCGTTTGGTTGGTAAGAGAAGAAAACTTCTTGATTATTTGAAAAGAAAAGATATTGAAAGATATCGTGCCCTTATCAAAGAGTTAGGTCTAAGAAAATAAGCAAATTATTTTGTAACTTTATAGAAAATGAAAGGCAAATAACTCAAAAGACTGATGTTGTTTGCCTTTCTTTTGTTTTTATGAATGAAGCCAGATGCAAAATTTTTAGAAAAATTGTAAGTAAATGAAAATTTTGGAACTCGGTAAGGCTTCAACCGAGTTAGATGTTAAAATAAAATTAAGATGATTGGTACTAAAAAAATCTTCACCCTTGCAGATGGTCGCCAGATAGAAATAGAAACTGGTAAATTGGCAAAACAAGCCGATGGTTCTGCAGTAGTAAGAATGGGAGATACAATGATTCTTGCTACAGTTTGTGCAAAAAAAGAAGCAGGTGCAGACGTTGACTTTATGCCTTTGTCAGTAGATTATCAAGAAAAATATGCTGCAAATGGAAAATTCCCTGGTGGTTTCTTTAAAAGAGAAGCTCGCCCTTCAGAATACGAGATACTTATAGCTCGTTTGGTGGATAGAGCTCTTAGACCATTGTTCCCAGATAACTATCACGCAGAAGTACAAGTGCAGATAACACTTATCTCAGGTGATGAAAAAAATCCACCAGATGCATTGGCAGCATTGGCAGCAGCAAGTGCGTTGGCAGTAAGTGATATTCCTTTTGACGGTCCTGTCTCAGAATGTAGAGTCGCTTTGATAGATGGTGAATTCAAAATCAATCCAGACTATGTAGAGCAAGAAAGAGCAGAACTTGACCTTATCGTTGCTGCAACTGCAGACAATATTATGATGGTTGAAGGTGAAATGAAAGAAGTGTCTGAAGAGGTAATGCTTAACGCTCTTAAGACAGCTCATGAATCTATCAAACTTCATTGTCAGGCTTTAGCGGAACTTACTGAAATGGTTGGTAAGACTGTTAAGAGAGAATATTGTCACGAAGAAGATGATGAAGAAATGCGCCAGAAGATGTATGATGCTTGCTACCAAAGATGCTATGACTTGGCAAAAGAAGGTATAAAGAGCAAACATACAAGAGGTGAAAGATTTGAAGCTATAAAAGAAGAATTCTTAGCTACAATAGACGAAGAATACAAGGCAGAACATGCTACAATGCTTAACCGTTATTACTCTAAGATAGAAAAAGAAGCCATGAGAAATATGGTTCTTAATGAAAGAGTAAGACTTGACGGAAGACAATTGGAAGAAATTCGTCCTATTTGGGCAGAAGTTGGTTATTTGCCAAGCCCTCACGGATCAGCTATCTTTACTCGTGGAGAAACTCAGTCTCTTTCTACTGTAACATTGGGATCAAAACTTGATGAACAAACAATAGATGGAGCAATGGTAGAAGGAACTAACAGATTTATCCTTCACTACAATTTCCCAGGCTTTGCAACAGGTGAAGTAAAAGGAAATAAATCTACATCACGTAGAGAGATAGGTCATGGTAATCTAGCTATGAGAGCTTTGAAAGAAGTTCTTCCTACAGAAGAAGAATGTCCTTACACTATCCGTGTTGTTTCTGATATTTTGGAATCAAATGGTTCATCATCTATGGCAACAGTTTGTGCAGGTTGTCTTGCACTTATGGATGCAGGTGTTAAGATTAGAAAACCTGTTTCTGGTATTGCTATGGGATTGATAGAAAAAGACGGAAAATGGGCAGTTCTTTCAGATATCTTAGGAGATGAAGACCACTTGGGAGATATGGACTTCAAAGTAACAGGTACAAGAGATGGTATTACAGCTTGTCAAATGGATATCAAGTGTGAAGGTCTTTCATACGATATTCTTACTCAAGCTTTGGCTCAAGCAAAAAGAGGTAGAGAACATATCCTTAACATAATAGAAGAAACAATTCCTGCTCCAAGAGAAGATTATAAACCACAAGTTCCTCGTATTGTTAAGATTCAAATACCAAAAGAATTTATTGGTGCTGTAATCGGACCTCAAGGAAAAGTTATCCAAGAAATGCAAAGAGAAACTAATACAACCATAACTATAGAAGATATGGGTGAATATGGTTCAGTAGATATTCTTTCTGCAGATAGAGAAGGATTGGATAAAGCTCTTGCAAGAATAAAAGCCATTGTTGCTGTTCCAGAAGTAGGAGAAGTTTATGATGGTATAGTTAAAAGCGTTATGCCTTATGGAGCATTCGTGGAATTTATGCCAGGAAAAGACGGTCTTCTTCATGTTACAGAAATGGATTGGAAGCGTATAGAAAACGTTGCTGATGTATTGAAAGAGGGTGATCAAATTAGAGTTAAACTTATAGGAATAGACAAACAAAGTGGAAAATACAAACTTTCACACAAAGTTCTTATTCCAAAACCAGAAGGTTATATAGAACCAGCTCCAAAAGCTCCTAGAGCAAATAATGGAAATAAACCTAATAATCCAAATCACAAACCATCTGAACATCACAATAATCCATCTCATCGTCCAATGGGTAATCAACCTGCTCAACGTAGAGATGAAAATCGTTTCTAAGGAGAAATAGATTATACATAAATCAAAGCGTAGTCTAATTTTGGCTACGCTTTTTTTTGTTTTGAAAAATTCTTGTTTAGAAGTTTGAAAAAATAATTCTTCGTTTTGCGCTAATAATATCAAATGCTACGAAAATAAAACGAAGAGTTAGAAAAATAAAACGAAGAGTTTTTTTAGATAGATAAAATAAAAAAAAGACAGAGGAAATACCTCTGTCCTTTTTTCTTTATATGTTAAAAGAATTAAGCAACTATTCTTTTTATTTTTGCAAATGGATTTTCTCCATTCATGCCTTGAGTCATATATTGGAATATCATTCTAACTTCTGCTTTTGTTGAGCCAACAAATTCATCTGTCATATTCATGAAGATTGTGTTGCCGTCACGGTGGTATAATGCTAATTCTTCTTCGTCTTCAATTTCTGAAACTAAGTTTTCCCACATAATGTCGCAGACGTATGCAGAATAACATTCAACTTTACCTTCTGCGCTTACGCATTCATCTTCTCTAAAGTTTGTGGTAATAGTCATAGTGTACATTTGAGGCATTGTTATTGTCAAAACAAGGGAATTGTCTGTTTCATTTATAGAAGACTGTATTCCTGTGTTGCCACTTCCGCTGCCATTTCCATTGTTGTTGTCTGTGTTGTCATCGTCACCACATGCTGTGAAAGCAAAGGCAGATGCTATAAGCATCATAGCCATCATTAAACGTTTTTTCATGTTTTTTCTGATTTTTTTGTTATTAAATATGTGATTTTATTCTAAAAAAAGACAGCAAAAACTATACCATAATATTGATTTTGACAAAATGTAAGTTGTTATTTTTCATAATTGTTAGGGCGATGAAAAAACTAGATTGAGAATTTGGTTATAAGTATTATTTTTTATACCTTTGTGAGCTAGTTTTGAAAAAGAAATAAAAACAAAACACAAATTTAGTATTAACTAACATCTAAAAGTCATGAAAAAAACAGGTATTGTTTTCCTATTAGCTATATTGTTTAGCTTTATAGGATTCGCTCAAGGCCCAACATTGAATGAGGGTTTTGAGGATGCAGAATTCCCACCTGAAGGCTGGACTATGCTTGGTTCAGGTACATCTTGGGTGCGTTCTACATCTTATCAAAATTCAGGTTCAGCCTCTGCTTATGTTCAAGATACATACGCCGGAGCTGATACTTGGTTGATCACTCCACCGTTGTTACCACAAGATGGAGATGTAGTATCATTTTATGTGTATCCTACATACCCAAATTATGCATCAAGTACAACATTTACAGTGGAAGTGTCTACAACAACTCCAGAGATAGCAGAGTTTACTGCTGTTCATACAGTTGCTTGGGTTAATGGATTTAATCAAGTTACTGTAGATCTTTCAGATTATGCAGGAGAAACTATCTATGTTGCATTCCACGTAGTTGATGACTACGGCACAGGTACAGTAATAGATGATATTACTGGTCCTGAAATGGTGGTTGCAGCATGTACTAAGAGTAAAAGTTTAGCAGTTTCAAATTTGGCAACAGATGGTGCTACACTTTCTTGGACTGATGATTCTCAAGCAGGAGCATACAATATCCAATATATGCTTGCATCAGAAACCAACTGGGATAATGCAGAATTAGTAGTAGCAAATGATGTTACTTACGACTTAACTGGTCTTCTATCTTCTAATGCTTACAAAGTAAGAGTACAAACAGATTGTGGCTCTGAACAAGCAGAATGGTCTTCAGTTGTAGTTTTTGCTACATTATGTGAAGCAGTAGAATCTGATAACCTTCCATGGACAGATAACTTTGACGCTATGGATGAACTTGGCTGTTGGACAGCTATGAGTACTTCTCAAGTTGAAGATGGCTATGATCCTGTTACATACGCAAGTATATATGTTACAACTCCTGGTGTATCAAGTTCATTGTCTAATTCAGGAGCACATTCTATGGTATTAGGTGGAACAAATGCTTGTTTGGTTGCAGGCCCTACTATCAATGAAGATATTCACAACCTAAGAATAAAATTTAGAGTTTCAACTAATGATTATTACGGAGGTTCAGATGCTGGAACATTTGAAGTAGGTTATGTTACAGATCTTACAGATCCTACATCATTCGTTGCAATACCAACAACTATAGATGTTCAGTATTACGAATTTTCAGATCCAATCGTTGTTTCTTATCAAAATATAGAAGCTGAAGAAGCATGGGCTGCATTCCGTGTTTCAGGTGCAACTTATAACAGGTATTCATACTATGTAGATGATGTTGAAATTAGTTTGCTTCCTAACTGTACTGGCCCTGTTTCAAGCAGTATAGTAGCAAGTGAAATCACAGACAATAGTATGGTTATTGACTGGGTTGACGAAAATGGCGACAACTCTCTATGGAATGTTTATTATAAAACTTCTGACGCTGAAGAATATGAAGTAGTAGAAGCAACAGAACATCCTATCACACTAGAAAACCTAAATCCATCAACTTCATACTCTATATATGTAGCAACAAATTGTGGTGGTGAAGAAAGTGCTGACGTTACAAATACAATTTCTCCAAGCACTCTTGGTCTTCCATTGGAATCACTTCCATACGAACAAGACTTTGAAAACCCAGAAGAAATCACAGAGTTCACAATCACAGGCTCTGGTGCAAACCAATGGGCAATAGGTTCTGCAACTTTCAATGCAGGTGAAACAGGCGAAGAAAGTGGAAACGCTTTGTACATTTCAAACGATAATGGTGTTTCAAATGCTTACTCAAACAGCAATACTTCTATATCATACGCAACATTGATAGTTCCATTTGAAGAACAATTGGAATATCACCTTTCATTTGATTTCAAATGTGTTGCAGAATCTGGTAACTATGACTATTTGAAAGTATTCATGCTTGACGCAACTCAAGATCTTTCTACAAGTTCATTACCATCTAGCGGTGCAATAACACCAAACATGAACATGACTAGTAACTGGACACACTATGATTATACTCTATCAGGTATTCAGGCAGGTGATCTTAAACAACTTGTATTTGCATGGAAAAATGATGGTACAATGGGAGATAACCCTCCAGCAGCAGTAGATAATATCTCTATCTATGGTAATGCTTGTGCTGTTCCAACAAACATTGTTCGTGGTGCTGCAGATGAATCTTCAATGACAGTTGCTTGGACAGAAAGTGGTACAGCTACTTCTTGGAATGTTTACTATAGAATTCATGGTTCAGAAGATGAATATGAATCTCTTCAAGCTTCAGATGAACCAACCCTTGTAATAGAAAACCTATTGGCAAATACAGCTTATGATGTTTATGTAGAGGCTGATTGTGGTGGTGAACCATCAACTCCATCAGAAGTTGTTGTATTAAGATCTGGTTGTGGTACAATAACTGAACTTCCTTGGGAAGAAAACTTTGACTCATACGAAGGTAGTGGTGTTGTAGAATTACAATGTTGGAATGTTGTAACATCTGCAACAGCAAATAATGGAACATTCCCTGCAGTTTATGCTGGTCATGCTCCTGCTTGTCACTCTGGCGCAAACTCAATGGAGTTGAAGGGTGGTAATATTCTTCTTGGACTTCCAACTTTCGAAGAATCTATAGAAAACCTAAGACTTTCTTTCTATGCTAATACTACAGCTTCTTCTGCTTCTTATGCAGGAACATTGGAAGTTGGTGTTTTGACTGACCAAGCAGATCCTGCATCATTTGTTGTTTTGGATACTGTAACAGGAGAAGCATTTAATAGAAATGGTTCAAATTATGTTGGTCCATACGATTTCAACACATTGGAAGAAGATCTATCTACAGCAGTTATTGCATTGCGTTACACATCTTATAGTTCTTCTACATCTTGGAACCTTGATGATTTCACAGTTACTCCTATTCCAGATTGTCCTGCTCCAAACACTCCAGTAGCAACAGATATTTTTGCACATTCTGCTACTATTTCTTGGACAGACGATGATGATAGCCACGATGCTTGGACAGTTTACTACAAGGTTGCATCTGAAGAAGAATATCTTTCAGTAGAAGCAGCAGAACCAACTGTAGAATTGACAGATCTTGAAGCGTCATCTACTTATCAGGTATATGTAATGACAAACTGTGGCAACGAAGACAATGTTGACCATACACAAACTATTACATTTGCTACAGCATGTGAAGCTATTGAAGAATTGCCATGGAACGAAGGATTTGAATCAGCAGTAGCATTGCCACTATGTTGGACTGTTACAGCTAACAATATTGAAGTTTCAAACTCTACTTCATATGCAGGTCCTCAAACAGGTTCTAACTCTCTACGTTGGAAATATGGTACAGATGGATTTGCATTTACTCCAAAATTTGCTTTGACAGCTGGAACTCCATACATATTCAGATTCAACTATAGAGCAGATGGCTATAGCGGTTGGTCAAATATCTATGCAGCACCATTTGTTGATCAAAATGCAAACGCAATGGTTGAAGGATTTGAACCAGAAGTTATCGCTTCTTACTCTTCTACATCTTATACAGAATATGAATTGAACTTCACACCAGAAGAAGACGGCGAATACACATTTGGTATCCACGTAACAGGTAATAGTAGTCCTTGGTACTTTGCAGTAGATAATGTTTCATTGCAGGAAAACAATGCAACATGTCTTGCTCCTGTAAAGAATTCTGTACAAGTAGCCGCTACATCTACAACAGCTATTGTTTCATTTACAGATGCAAATGAAGCTAATACTTCTTGGAATCTTTACTACAAATCAACAGAAGATGAAGATTGGACAATAGAAACAATCAATGCTGCAGAATATACACTTACAGATCTAACACCTAGTACAACTTATCAAGTATATGTTCGTACAAATTGTGGTGGAGATGATGAAAGTGATTCTACATACGCTGTAACATTTACAACAGACTGTGCAACATTTACAGACTTCCCATACGTTATGAACTTTGACAATGGTGTAGATTGTTGGACATCACAACTAGTTTATGGTTCTAACCATTGGGGCCTATCTTCAAGTGAAAGTGTCAGCGGTTCATATTCAGCACGCTTCACATACGACCCAGAATCATCAGCAAGATTGATTTCTCCAGTATTTGATATTACATCATTACAAAATCCAACATTGGCTTATGCATACTTTACTAATCCATGGTATGGTGATGCAGACTCAAAAGATGTTTACTACAGAACATCTGCAGACGATGAATGGGTATTCCTAGCAGGATACAGCGATGGTGCAATGACAGATTTCGCATTTGATACAATCGCTCTTCCAAATGCTTCAGCAGAATATCAAGTTATGTTCCTAGGCGTAGGAATGGATGGAAATGGTGTATATCTTGACGATGTAACAATCTTTGATGCAGAAGGTGGCGAACAACCAGAAGTAGTAGCACCACAAGTAGCAACATTGGCTGCAACACAGGTAGCACAAACTTCAGCAGTTCTAAACGGAACAATCACTCCAGGAACAGAAACAATCTCAGCACAAGGTTTTGAATACAAAGAAGCAACAGCTGCAAACTACACTACAGTATCTGCAACAGGTAACACAATGACAGCAACATTGAACAACCTAACAGCAAATACAACATACGAGTATCGTGCATATGCAACAACAGCAACATCTACATACTATGGTAGTGCAATCACATTCACAACTCTTGAAGAACAAGGTGGAGAACCATGTACACCAACATCATCTACTACAGAAGCTACAATCTGTGAAGGTTCAAGCTACACATTCAATGGTCAAACATATACAACAGCAGGCACATA
>JAGHSX010000115.1 GCA_018065645.1 Candidatus Scybalousia scybalohippi | reverse complement strand
GAAAGAATAGAAATAAGTAATACACTTGGAGTAGCACAAAAGAATTTGAAGGTAAAAGGCAAGAAAGTTACTATTCCAATATCGGATTTGGAGAAAGGAACATATCTTGTTTCGATAAAAACTTCGGAAGGAAATCATACCAAGAAGATTGTTAAGGAATAAACGGGAAAAAGAAAAAGGACTTCAAAATTTTGAAGTCCTTTTTTACCTAATGAGAATAAATATTTTTTTAAAATATAGACTCTTTTGTTTCTGTAGTGAGAAGCTCTAGGAGTTTCATTCCTATGACAGAGTTTCCTTTTTCATTTAGTCTTGGAGACCAAACTGTGACAGCATATCTTTGAGGATAGACTGCAGCTATTCCTCCTCCAACACCACTCTTTCCTGGAAGACCTACAAGATAGGAGAATTCACCACTTTCATCATAAAAACCACAAGTCTGCATTATTGCGTTAATACGTTTTACTTGTGAAGCAGTTAGATGAATATTCTTGTAGTTGAATTCTTTTGTGTGATCAGCAAAAGAAAGGAATGCTTGTGAAAGTTCTTTGCAATTCATCTCTATACTACACATCAAAAGATAAAACTGAAGAACTTGTTCTATGTCATTATTTATGTTGTGATGATATTTCAGTAGGTTGGTTATTGCAGCATTCAAATAACCGCAACTCCTTTCGGAACGAGCCACAGAGAAATTGTAATTGATTGTTTCACTACCTGCAATACAACGAACAAAGTCTATGAAATCTTCTTCAGGATTGTTTAAATGTGAAAGCAAAATATCTGCTACAACTATTGCTCCAGCATTTATGAAAGGATTTCTAGGTATTCCGTGTTCCAGCTCCAACTGAACTAAAGAGTTGAATGCATTTCCAGAAGGTTCTTTACCCATACGATTCCATAGATTATCTCCTTCCAGACACAAAGCAACTGCAAAAGAAAATACTTTTGATATACTTTGAATGGAAAATCTTACATCTGCTTGTCCAACAGAAAATTCTTCTTTATCCAGAGTTGTTAGACAAATGCCTATCTGGTCAGGATTAACTTTGGCAAGCGCAGGAATGTAGTCTGCCTGCTTGCCTTCGTTTCTAAGTGGTTGAACCTCCTGGTAGATGTTTTCTAATATATTTTGGTAATTCATAATAGTCTGTTTATTTTTATTCTCCGCTAGATTCTCCACCTGCTCTTTCATCAAAGTTTTCAGTTTTTATCTTCTGAACTTGTTTGTTCTTGTACATCTTACCAAACTTGTATCTCAAAGAGAATCTAAAGTCTATCTGGTGGTCATTACCCCAACGTTTTGAAAGAGTATTGCCGTAAATGCCTTCACTGTAGTTTGTTCTTCCCAAATCCCATCCAGCAGAAAGAGAAAGGTTAAGTTTCTCTGCAAAGAAACTCTTGCTTAGGTGTGCATCAAGTCTTTGCCAGCCGTTAGTTTTGTTTGTTCCCATCAAAGAAGATGAAGTAAACATATAAAAGAATCCAAGTCTTGTCTTTCCAGGAAGGTTGAAGTCACTATTTATTCTAAAGTTGTAACTCCAGTTGTCCTTGTTTACCTCTTCGCTAAGGTTTGCAGAAGAAAGTATTTGTTCCCATCTTCCGCCTACGTTAGCATTTACTTGCCACCATTCAAAGAATTCCTTGTTGAAAGATACGCTAAGGTTAACATCTTGAGATGTTCCGAAGTTTACAGGATGGCTTATCAAAGCAAGTGGATTGTAAGAGAAATCGTAGTTGAAATTGTCCAAAGATTCACTTAACCAGTCAATATTGTTTTGAGTGTAAGACCATGTAAGGTTTGTAAACAACATATATTTCCAAGAGTGTGACAAACCTATGCTATGAGAATATTGAGGTTCAAGGTAAGGGTTACCTGTTCTATAAGAATAGTCACTCTCTTTGCTTACAAATGGATTCTGGCTATCAGACCAAGGTCTCCAGATACGATAAGAATAAGTCAAACTCAACTGGTTATCCATAGCAAACTTATAGTTCAAACGGATATTTGGGAAAATATCGAAATAATGTCTTATCGTTGTAGTATCTTCTGTGATTAGGTCACCTTTTGTGTTGGTCTGTTCAAAACGAAGACCTATTCTTGCATCAAGCTTCTGTGTAAGTTTTCCTGTATAAGAAGCATATAAAGAGTTGATGTTTTCTGTGTATTTGAAACGATTGCTTTCGTATGCCTCAGAAGAAACATAGTCTTTGTCTGAAATGCTCAAATTTGTTTTGAATCCCGCTTCAAATTTCTTGCCTCTGCCAAGAGGTTTATAGTAGTCAACTCTCCAAGAAACATTGTCTGAACTGTTTTCTGTTGTTCTATAATAACTTTGAAAACGATACAAGTCAGGAGAACCTGTGTAGTTTGAACTGGCATCCCAATAAGAGAAATATTGAGTTCCACTCTTTGACTCGTTATCACTCCATCCGTGGTTGAAATCTAGGTCAGAAGAAATCTTTGTATCGTTGTTGTCCAGTTTCTTTACGTAAGAAACTCCTGCCATAAAGTTGTTTCTGGAACGCTTGGAATTGTTTGCACTATTGTAAACAGAGTCTGCCAAGAAATAATTTGGATAAGAAGAAATGTATGTAGGACTTTCATTTATTGTCCAAGGACTTCCAGAGATAGAAAGGTTGGAAGAAAATCCAAGAGTAGAAGTTGTATCTATAGAATATGAAGCAGAGAAATCAAAATTGTGTCTATTGTTTTGATGTCTGTTTTCACTATTGTTGCGGAACAAAGTTGTATCTCCATTTCTCCAAGTGTATCTGTGAGTGGAATCACTTCTAACGTCTGATCTATGATTGAAAGAATAACCAAAACTTGCAATCCATTTGTCATCTACATAATTTAATCTTCCATTCAGACCTTCTCCCCAGTCTGTTCTGTGAGAAAGGTTAGCACCAATGTTACCATTTATACCATAGTTGTGAGAGTTTTTCAGTTTCAAGTTAATAATACCTCCTGTACCAGAAGCGTCATATCTTACACCTGGATTTGTCAATACTTCAAATTTATCTACCTGCTCTGGAGAAATACCTTTAAGGAAATCTACTACAGATTCCCATTCCATTTTCATTTCTCTACCATTATACCAAAAAGCAACACCACTTTGACCGTTCAAAGTAATATTGTCATCATTATCAATGAATACTCCGGGAACTCTTTTCAACAGGTCAAAAGCATTCTCGCTTGCAGCAGCCATTCCATCGTCCACATTCATAGAGATTTTGTCATCATCAATTTCTATTCTCTTTTTTTGAGCAATAACAACCTGACCTTCCAGTTCGCCTGCGCTTTTCATACTTATTGTTCCAAGGTCAATGATTCCATTTTTGAAATCACTTACCTCAATTTCTTTTCTATAAGTTTCATAACCTATGAAAGATGCCTTGAAGATAAGTTTTCTAGGTTTTATGTTTTTGAAAGAAAATTCGCCATCCTGGTTTGCGGCTTCACCTTTGAATATTCCTATAGTATCTGTTGCATAATGCAATACGCAGTTTGCAAACATTAGAGCATCTTTTGTTTGGCTGTCAACAAGCTTTCCTTTAATTGTACATCTTTGCTGTTGAGCTATCGTTGCCAAACTGAAAAGACAAAGAATTAGAGCTAAAAATATTTTTTTCATAGTGTGTTTATTTTAATCGTATTTATAAAACTGAAAAACAAACAATTTATTGTTTTCAGTCAGCCATTAAACAGCAAAAACTATTCCAAAAAAATAAACGCCGTTTCGCTAAAATAAAACGAAGAGTTAAGAAAATAACTCCTCGTTTTAGAAAATTAAAACTTCGTTTTGGAATACGGAAATCAAGTAAAAAGATCTAAGAAACAAGATTTTTTGGTATTTTCTTTAAAATTAGAAGATTTATCAGTAATTTTGTAAATTAAAACTCAATAAAAACAAACAAAAAATGAAGAAAAAAGGTTACGTTTTTAGTCTTACAATTATTGGATTATTGTATTTCTCATTCGGTTTTATTACTTGGCTTAATAACCAATTGATTCCTTTCTTGCAGACTGCGTGTCAACTTACTGACTCTCAAGCATACTTTGTTACATTTGCTTTCTATCTAGCATATTTTGTAATGGCTTTGCCTAGTGCTACCATATTGAAAAAGACAGGCTTTGCAAAAGGAATGAGTTTGGGTTTGATAGTTATGGCTATTGGTTGTTTGGTATTTATTCCAGCAGCTATTCAAAGAAATTATCTTGTTTTCCTTATAGGATTATTTGTACAAGGAACAGGTCTTGCATTGTTGCAGACAGCAGCAAATCCTTATGTTACAATCCTTGGACCTATAGAATCTGCTACCCGTCGTATGTGTATAATGGGATTGTTTAACAAGATTGCAGGTATAATAGGCATTTTGATTTTCTCAAGAGCTTTACTTGGCAACTTTGATGTTGTTTCTCAAAATATTGCTTCAGCTACAGGTGCAGAGCAGGTGGAACTGTTGAACAATCTTGCCTCTCGTATTATTATGCCTTACATTTTTATGGCAATAGGCCTTGTAGTTATTGCGATCTTGGTTTGGTTGGCTAAATTGCCAGACATAAACTCTACAGATGACCAAGAGGAAATAGCAAGCAAGGAAGAAAAAGGTAAATCTCTTCCAGCATACTTATGGTTGGGCGTTTTGGCTTTGTTCTGCTATGAAGGCGCTGAGGTAATGGCAATAGATACTCTTGTTCCTTATGCTCAATCAGTAGGTCTTCCAGACACAATTTACACAAAGATAGGAACATTTGCTCTGATAGCTTTATTGGTAGGTTATATTGCAACAATAGTTATGATTCCAAAAGTTATTTCACAGAGAAAAGCTTTAGTATGGTGCAGTATTCTTTCACTTGCTTTTGTCGCAGTTGCATTACTGTCAGGTGGTTTGACTTCTTTGATTGCACTTATTTTGCTTTCATTCTCCAATGCAGTAATGTGGGGAGCAATCTGGGCATTGGCTATTGATAAATTAGGAAAGAATACTTCTTTTGCTTCTGCTTTATTGATTATGGCAATAGTTGGTGGAGCACTTATTCCTTTGCTGTATGGTAGTTTGGCTATGGTTGCTAGCCGTCAGATAGCTTATCTATTGTTTATTCCTCTATACTTGTACATTGCTTTCTATGCATTATATGGATACAAGATAGGAAAGAGAAACTAATTTTAACAAAGATATTTTATGGCAAAAAGGCGTGAATACGAGGAAGAAGTAACTTGTTTGTTTTGTGGAAAGACAAGCACAGATCCTTCAGCATACGTTAAATCTTCTACCGTTCGAGGTTGGGGAGTTTGCATGAATTGTCTTAGTAAGTTGCAAGAAGTTGCAGATGCAAGACAAAAGGAGAGTCTGCAAGCAGATACACAAGGTTTTCAATCCAAAACTCCAAAAGATATTACAAACTTTATAGACCAATATGTAATTGGACAGGAGAGAGCAAAGAAAGTTTTGGCTGTTGCAGTCTACAATCATTACAAAAGAATCAATTACGTAAGCCAGGCAAAAGACAAGGATGATGTTGAAATAGACAAGTCCAACATAATAATGATAGGAAGAACTGGTACAGGAAAAACTCTTCTTGCCAAGACTATTGCTAATCTGTTGAATGTTCCTTTTGCTATTGCTGACGCTACAGTATTTACTCAGGCAGGATATGTTGGAGAAGATGTTGAATCCATTCTTACACGTCTTTTGCAAGCAGCAGACTATAATGTAGAAAGAGCAGAGAGAGGTATAGTATTTATAGATGAGATA
The DNA here is from genome assembly GCA_018065645.1 of Candidatus Scybalousia scybalohippi. Classification (GTDB taxonomy): domain Bacteria; phylum Bacteroidota; class Bacteroidia; order Bacteroidales; family P3; genus Scybalousia_A; species Scybalousia_A scybalohippi. Next base: position 24,954 of record JAGHSX010000115.1, on the reverse strand, counting down.
GACAAGATTGCTAGAAAGGGAGATAACCCTTCAATAACCAGAGACGTAAGTGGAGAAGGTGTTCAGCAGTCTTTACTAAAACTTTTGGAAGGAACAATAGTAAATGTTCCACCAGAAGGAGGAAGAAAACATCCAGAACAAAAGTTTATCCAGGTAAATACGAAGAACATTCTGTTTATTGCAGCAGGTGCTTTTGATGGAATAGAAAGAAATATTGCTTCTAGATTGAATCACAATGCAGTTGGTTTCAACGAGACAAAGAACAGAAGAAAGGTTGATAAAGAAGATATGCTTAGATACGTTCAGCCACATGATTTGAAATCTTTTGGTCTTATTCCAGAAATCATAGGCCGTTTCCCAGTTATCACTTCTTTGGACAAACTGGACAAAGCTGCATTGAAAAGAATACTTCTTGAGCCAAAGAACTCTATAATCAAGCAATACACCAAACTCTTTGAAATGGATGGCAAGAAACTTGTGTTCAAGGAAGATGCTTTGGATTACTTTGTAGATGTTGCAGAGAAAAATTCTTTGGGAGCAAGAGGTTTGAGAGGAATTATAGAAGAGGTTATGGTGGATTTGATGTACAATGCTCCAAGTGATAAATCAAAAACAAGGATAACTATCACAAAAGAGTTTGCAGAGAAAACCATAAATGCTCAGGTTGGTCTGGATGCATTTAAAGATGAATAGAAAATAAGAAACAATATGAAGAAACTACTTTTTTTATCAATATTTATTAGCCTTTCTGTTGCAGGTTTTGCACAAACTGGTACAGGTATAACAGTTTTTGGTACACTTTACCAAGGAGATACTATTCCTTTGGCTTTCTTGGATCCAGTTTTGGTTACTACTTATGTTACTCCTCTTACTATAGAAGAGCAAAGAAAACACTCTAAACTGATAAGAGATGTAAAAAAAGTTTATCCTTATGCAAAGCAGGCAGAAAGTCTTTTAACCAGTTATTCCAATCTTATTGCTAATGCTCAAAATGAATCCCAGAAAGATAAGATAAGAAAACAAGCAATGAAAGATTTGGAAAACAAGTTTTATGGTAAGGTAAAAAAACTGAAGAAAACACAAGGCAAGATTCTTTCAAAACTTATATATAGACAAACAGGAAGAAGTTCTTATTCTTTGATTAAAAACTTTGCAGGTGGAACAAAAGCAGCTTTTATGCAGGCTACTGCCAAGGCTATGGGAGTTGGATTAGATACTAAGTTTGATCCAGCCAACAATCAGGAAGACAGACTTATTGACCGTATTATTTATTGTATAGATAACGGAAAGATAAAATAATGAAATACGCTTATTGTTTCCTAGGTGTTGTTCCTGTAAGAAAAGAACCTACAAGTCTTTCAGAGCAAGTTACGCAGCTTGTTTTTGGAGACTATGTTAAGGTGTTGGAGATAGATAATGGATGGACAAAGATTCTTAATCTTGCAGACAATTACGAAGGATACGTAGATAGCAGGAATCTCCTTGAGATAGACAGAAGAAGAAAAAATAATTTCTTTACTACAGATATGTTCTCTTATATTCAAATGGATAGAGAACTTATACCTATACCTTTTGGATCAAAGCTTATTGGAAGAGATTTCTCTATAGGAGGACATCATTTTACTATTACCAATGATCATATTTCCAAAATACAGGAATTCAATAAAGAAAACCTTAGAGAGATAGTCTTGCCTTTCTTGAATGTTCCTTATCTATGGGGAGGCAAGAGTGTTATGGGAATAGATTGTTCTGGATTTACACAAATGGTTTACTCTTGTTTTGGAATAGATTTGCCAAGAGATGCTTCCCAGCAAGTAAAACATGGTAAGAAAATTTCAAGTATTTTTGCTGCGGAAGAAGGAGATCTTTGCTTTTTTGGAGAGAGTGAAAAGAAGATAACACATGTTGGAATCTTTTTAGGTAAACAATACATTATACATGCCAGTGGTAGAGTAAGAATAGACCTTATAGATAACAACGGAATAACAGACCATTCTACAGGAGAATACACTCACAAATTGCAGTACATAAAACGAGTCAAATAGATAAACCTATATTGAATAAATACTTTTTATTATCTTTGCAACTTATTTTTAGAAACAAATAAATACAAGACATGAGAAAAAATATACTTTTATTGGTGCTAGCTCTTTGCACAGTATTTACAGTAAATGCTCAAAACAAGGTAGATAACTTGTTCTTTGAAGCAAGAGGTGGATTTATGAACACAATAAATGGTGATGACTATGCAGGTCATTTTACAGGAGATTTCTTCAACTTGCAAATGTTTGGCCATATTACAGACAATGTTTCTTATCGTGTTCGTCAGAGATTAAACAAAAATCCTTTTGTAGCTGACAATATTTTCAATGCAACAGATTTCCTTTATTTTTCTTGGCAGATAGACAATAACTGGTCTTTGGACTTTGGTAAGCAAGAAATATACATAGGAGGTTTTGAATATGATTATGCTCCTATAGATGTTTATTACTGGTCAGACTTTTGCAACAATATTCCTCAGTCATACGCTTTCGGTCTTACTGCAGGATACGAGTTTGATGTAAATAATAGCCATGAAAAAATCATGTTTCAAGTAGCTAACTCTCCATTTTCACAGGGTGACCTTGACAAGCATCTTTCATACAACTTGATTTGGTTTGGTGAATTTGCATATTGGTGGAAAACTATCTGGAGTGTAAACTATGTAAATGCTACAAACAATATAGACAAACAATACCTTGCTTTAGGTAACAGATTTGAATTAGACAATATGTATCTTGAATTGGATTATACTCTAAGTTCTACAGATTATGTTGGCTCTATTTGTGGAAAGTTCAACTACAACTACAATGATAAATTCAACTTCTTCCTAAAAGGTGGTTATGATGAAAATTCATATATCAGTGTCTTGACACAAACAGAATTTGAAGATACTTATACATACTTTGGAGGTGGTGTGGAATACTTCCCATTGGACAACAAAGACCTTAGACTTCACGCTGCATATTATCATGATGACAGAAATGAAGATGCTCATCGTATAGCTCTAGGTGCAACTTGGAAACTTAATGTGATAAACAATAGATAAAAACATACAATGAAGAAAACGGATAAAAGAATCAGAGAGGCAATAATATTCCTTGTTGTTATCTTTGCGGTGTTTGGTGTTTTGGGTTCTCGTATGGGAATGGCCAATATGCTTAACACTATTATGAAGACAGCTCACGACTTATTGCTTAACACTTGCTTCTACCTTATGGGTATTACTGTTATTACAGGAGCTTTGAGTAAGTTGTTGGCAGAGTTTGGTGTTGTAACATTATTGGAAAAACTTCTTAGACCTCTTATGAAGCCTCTGTACAACCTTCCAGGTGTAGCAGCATTGGGTGGTGTGATGACTTTCTTGTCAGACAATCCAGCTATTATATCTTTGTCAAAAGACAAAGGATTTAGCTCTTATTTCAAAAAATACCAACTTGTTTCTCTTACCAACTTTGGTACAGCCTTTGGAATGGGCTTCGTAGTTATCATCTCTATGATAGGTTATGGCTCAAGTTATTTTTCTGGAGCTATAGTAGGTCTTTGTGGCGCTATTGCAGGTAGTGTGCTTTCTACTCGATTGATGCAGAAATTTACTCTTAAGGCTTATCCAGAATTGGATGAACCTGTAGTTAGCGAAGCAGCACAATCTATGATGAATAGCGAAGCAGCACAAGGTGCTGATGACAAAAAGCAAGGAACATTCCTTAGAGTATTGAACGCTATGCTTGATGGAGGAAAGAATGGTGTGGAACTAGGTATGGCTATTATTCCTGGTGTTTTGATTATCACTACATTGGTTATATTGGTTACAAATTCTGCCCCTGCAACAGGATATGATGGTGGCATAGGACAAGGTGTTCCTATCCTTCCATGGTTGGCAGACAAAATACATTGGGTATTTGAATGGCTGTTTGGTTTCAAACATATGGAATTCATTGCTTTCCCTATGACAGCTCTTGGCGCAGTAGGTGCAGCATTGGGTTTGGTAGGAAATTTTGCTAGAGAAGGTATCCTAGACGGAAATGCTGTAGCAGTATTTACAGCCATAGGTATGTGTTGGAGTGGTTACCTTTCTACACACGCAGCTATGCTTGACTCACTGGGTTATAGAAAACTTATTTCAAAAGCTATCCTTGCTCACACATTTGGTGGTTTGTTTGCAGGAGTTTTTGCTCATTTCCTATACCTACTTGTTTCTGTAATATTATAAGAAACTAATCATATTACATTTCATTGAAATTTAGCCAGAGTTCGCTTTGCGAACTCTGGCTTTTTGTTATTTATTTATGCAAAAAAATAACTCTTCGTTTTATTTTAAAAACATCAAATGCTACGAAAATAAAACGAAGAGTTATTTTTCTAAAACGAAGAGTTAGCGAAATAAAACGCCGTTTTATTTTAGTAAAACTTCTTTTCTATTTTAATGAAGATTTTCTCCTTTATTTTGAATTGGTGTAACCAAGTTTGTGAAGAATTTCCAAAACTTTTTCCCTGAAATCTCCTTGGATAAGTATTTCGCCGTCTTTCACACTACCGCCTACACCGCATTGTGTTTTCAAAGTCTTACCTAGTGCAGTAAGATCTTCTTCCGTTCCAACGAAATTGGCTACAAGGGTAACCTTCTTGCCGTTTCTCTGTTTTTTGTCCAGAGATATTCTTAGTTTCTGTTTTTCCTTTGGAAGAGTCTCAACTTCTTCTTCCAACTCATCTTCGTAAACAAAATCAGGGTCTGTGGAATATAGGATAGTTCCACGATTTTTATTTTTGTTGCTCATTGATAATGTTTCTTATAAATTCTTTTATTTTTGCTTCGGAAATAAATGGTTGTTTGTTGCTTTCTTGTGGTATGATGACATTGAGATTGTTGGAGTTAACAGTAAACTTTAATTCTGTGTTTGGATATTCTATACCTTCGCCATCCAGATTTATAATACCGTCTTGAAAATCCAGTATTTCCACCTCTTTAGCTTGGAAAGTCTCTACTTCCATAGCTTTGTCAAACTGGTGGAAGAACATCATCTGTACAACCAATGGTGCAAAGATAATAGGCACTTTTTTAACTACTACTATATCCATCAACCCATCATTTAGAGAAGCTTTTGGAGCAATTATAGCATTAAATCCAAACTGGTTGGAATTCATAAAGGAGATAAATAAGGCCTCTTTTTCTATTTCTTTGCCATCAATTCTAAGACGGTATTTCTTAGGTTTATAGTTTAGGTAGTCTTTAAGTATGAGTTTTAGGTATGTTTGGAATCCACGTGTAGTATTACCTGTGAACTCCTTAGCAATAAGTGCGTCAAAACCTATGCCTGCGACAGAGGCATAAATCATATCGTTTAGATTGATGGTATCAATGTTTAGGCTATTGTAATTGTTTATTACCTCTATAGCTTTCTTTACTTCTAGAGGTATGCCCAGGCATCTTGCCAACCCATTTCCACTGCCAGCAGGAATAATACCTAGACTGACCTCAGAATCTACCAATCCTCTTACACAGTCGTTGATAGAACCATCTCCTCCAACAGCAACTACTGTATTGTAACCTTGTGTTGTAGCTTGTCTTGCAATTTCTGTCGCGTGATGGGCATATTCTGTGTAAGCAATATCATACTCAAACTTATCTTTGTCAAGGTAAGTTTCTAGTGCCTGTTCTACGGTTTTCTGTTTTCCAATTCCAGAAACAGGATTGATAATAAATAACAATCTTTGTTTCATAGTTTTATTTATTCAACTGTTGTTTGATTCTTTATAAGTCTATTGTTGTATTGTTGAATGATAGCTTTAGTAAAGCGAGTGTGATTGTCTGTTATTTTAGGATATTTAGAAGAAATATCATTTCTCATATCAGGGTCTAGTTTTGCATCAAATAGTTGAGTGTTGTAGCCTTGACGGTACTTGCTGACATAGTCTCCGATTCTTAGAATGTATTCTCCATTTGAAAAATAGATGTAGAAATGTGTGTCTGTAGAGAATATGCTCTTACCAAATGCGAAGAATTTCTTTTGGTTGTGTAGTAAGTCACAAATTGTGGGGTAGATATCTATTTGTTGCATAAAGTTATCACTTACCATTCCGTGTTTCATTCTTGGAGAATAGAATATTACAGGTATGCGGTAAAGACCCAAGGCAGTTTTAAATTCTTTTGTTTCAGTAAGTGCAGAATGGTCTGCAGTTATTACAAACAAAGTATTCTCAAACCAAGGTTGCTGTTTTGCATATTCAAAGAATCTTCTAACTGCATAGTCTGTGTAGCCGACAGTCTCGTGAACTATCATAGTTCCTTTAGGGAAACGATTCACGTGTTGAGCAGGGATGGTGTAAGGGTGATGAGATGAAAGTGTGAAGACACTTGCAAGGAATGGCTGCTGAGTCTTTGTTAGTTTCTTGCCAAGGTATTGAAGGAATGGTTCATCAAATATTCCCCAGTTTCCATCATAGTCTTTATTGTTGTTGTATTCGTTCTTGCCATAGTATTTCTCAAATCCTACATGATTGGTAAATCCATCAAAGTTCATTGTGCCATTGTATCCTCCATGGTAGAATGCTGTTGAGTATCCTTGTGCCTTGAATGTAGAAGCGATAGAACCCAACTTGTTTTCCCCATAAGAAGAAGTAATATAACTCTCCTCGTTAAGAAGTGGGAGAGAAGAAACTATTGCAGGAATGCCATCGATAGAGCGTTTACCATTAGAGTATCCTTGGAATACTAGAGAATGTTTAGCAAGAGAGTCAATAAATGGTGTGTAGGTTGCTCCACTCTTGTTGTAGGTAGAAAGATATTCTGCAGCATAACTTTCTATTATCAACACAACAACATTGGTCTTTCCCATTTCCAATGGTTCTGTGAATAGGCTATCAGCCCAAATTTCATTGCTAGGAGTATTTATAGGAGTATAAATGCTGTTTAGTTCTTCTTCAGAATAAAACTCTTTGGTTTGCAATCCTGCTTTGCCAATTGTTCTGTAGATAGTAAAAGGAGTGTTAAGAACCAAAGAAGTGTTTTGTGTAGAGGTGTAGTCACTGGCTTGCAACAAACCTACAGGTCTTACTTGGAAACCACCTCTTTGGAATATAACTAAAACAAATAAAGATACTGCAAATATAATGCCTTGAGGAATGAACCAAGACTTGTTGGCATGCATCTCTTCAGTCTTTATGTGTTTTCTTATTTGCCAATCTATAGTTATCAATACTATATTTAGTATCACAAATGTAAGAGCAATGTGCCAGTAGTCTCTCAAAAATTGAGGAATAAGAGTTCCAAAGTCTCCGCCTACACCAAGATAATTAAAGATGTCGAAAGTAAGTCTCTTGAATGTAAATCTAAAATATCCGCAATCTATTAGATTAGCCACAAGTATAAGTTCTATGCCTATGAAATAAAATACAGACAAGACTATTCTGTACCATTTCTTTTGCTTCAAAGGAATAGGCAAAAGGGCAAAAAACAAATATAAAAACAGGAATACACTAAGAGATGATAATCCAAATCTAATGTTTCCTAAGCAGATATTGAAGAAATCTTTTGTATCTGCTACATTAAACAATGATGAGTTTAAGAAATAAAAGATTACCTGTGTTGTCAGTAATAGGAATAATGCCAATAGGTATCTAAATAAAATTATTTTATAAGAATTTTTCATTTGTGTTTGTTATTTTCTTGTTGGTTTATATTTTGATGCGTTCAATATAGTTGTTGCATCAGTTATTTTCATTAAGGAATCTATACTAACTCTATTTTCTTCCATAAATTTGCGAACTATTTTGTAACCGACATAGTTTCCCACTCTTGCTGGAGAGTTTGATAATCCTTTAGTCTCAGGTCCTTCAGCAATAAGAGAAAGATATTTAGAACGGTCAGTATCATAAAGAAGTTTTCTTTGAATTATGAAAGACCAGATAGTTGCTTCGTTTTGTTCTACCCAATTCATTTGTTCACTGCTATATCTAAGGATGGAGTAGTCTGTAGATTTAGGAAGAAGTGTCTTTACAACATAGGAATATTTTCCATCTTCTATTATACAATCCAAAAGGGTTGAACCTTGCTTCATAGAGACCATAGGAATAGTTCCAAAGGTTGCATTTTGAAGATACATTCTCATAAAGTCTGGAGCAATGTATTCCTTGTTTAGAGTAGCAACCATATATTCAGGATAGTTTTTATAGTATGGGTGAGAATGTAATTTGTTCAAGGCGTATACGTCTAGGGCGATGGCAAAATAGTTGGTGTCATTCATATAAACTCTATTTGCATAGCCATAAGAATAGTCAGATGCCATAAGAATCATAGTGTAAACATTCTTTGGCAAGGTAGTATTTGGATAAATCTCTTTCAAACGGGCAAAAGCAGAAGTTAAACTTTTAGATAGGGAATTTAAATCTGGATATTCTTTTTCTACTATACTTGCTACTTCTTGCATCTTGGTATCATTGATTATCTCCATTATTTGTTGAAGATATTCTTCGTTGCTTAGTGGAGCAATAAACATATCAGGAAACTCTTTCTGTAAGGTAAGAAGATATGCAGAAAGGTTAGGCTCTGGTTTCGCAAATAGTGCTTTATCAAAGCGTTTGAATATTATTTCTTCTTTTATGTTTTTGTCGTTGTAAAAGTCCTTGTCTTCTTTGCTGTTTTTTTTGCAAGAAGAAAAAGCTACAATGCACAATAAACTAAGAACTAAAGTCCAAATTTTCATATCCTTTGTGTATTTTATATTTGTCTGTTTTGTGTAGTGTATGTTCTCCACTTTTCTATTACTGTTGTCATATCTTCTGGCAGAGAAGATGAGAAGAACACATTTTCTTTTGTCTTTGGGTGGACAAAACCTAATGTTGTTGCATGAAGAGCTTGTCTTGGAAGAGCATCAAAACAATTCATTACAAATTGTTTGTATTTAGAAAAAGTAGTTCCTTTTAGGATTCTGTCTCCGCCATAAGTATCATCATTGAATAAAGGATGACCTTCGCTCTTCATGTGAACTCTAATCTGGTGTGTTCTTCCTGTCTCCAGTTTGCATTGTATAAGGGTAATGTATCCAAATCTTTCTAACACTTTCCAATGAGTAATAGCTCTCTTACCTATGGTTTCATCATCATAAGTGGCCATTATTTTTCTATCTTTCAAGTCTCTTGCAACATTCTTGTCAATAGTTCCTTCTTCCTCGGAGAAATCACCCCAAACCAAAGCAGTATATGTTCTGTCTATAGTATGGTAGAAAAACTGTTCTGCAAGATGTGTCTGTGCAGCCTCTGTTTTTGCAACAACCAACAAACCAGTTGTGTTTTTGTCAATTCTATGAACAAGTAGTGGAGAAATATGGTCTTTGTGTTCTTTGTAGTTCTCAACCTTGTTTTCAATCAAGTTCTTGTTTAGATGATATTCCAAAGCGTTTACAAGAGTTTGGTCGTAGTTTCCATAGGCAGGGTGAACAACCATTCCAGCAGGTTTGTTTACTATAAGTAATTCATCATCCTCATAAACTATTTCCAGAGGAATATTTTGTGCAAGAATTTCAATATCTCTTGGTTCAGAAGTAAGAAATACTTGAATAACATCATTAGGTTTTACCTTGTAGTTAGGTTTTACAGTCTTGCCATTAACCTTAATACAATCATTTCTTGCAGCTTTTTGAATCTTGGTACGTGAGGCATTCTCTATTCGTACCATAAGGTATTTGTCTATTCGTAAAAGATTTTGTCCTTTATCAACAACAATCTTATAATGTTCGTAAAGTTCTTCTGTACCTGACAATAAATCCTTATCTTCCATTATCTAGAAATAACCAGTTTATGTGTTGTATTGTTTATCCTTAAAATGTAAATACCATTGTCCAAAGAAGAAACATTGATATTTTGTTTTCCTTTTTCACTCATAAGCAGTCTTCCTGTAAAGTCATAGATAGAAACTGTAGGTTTTTGTTTTCCATTGATACTTATGAATGAAGAAGCTGGGTTTGGATAAAATGAAATGTTTTCTTGGCTAATGTCTGCCAAAGAAACACTTTTATATCCAAAGTATGGACGAATCATAACAGCACCTTTGTTGAAGGATTGTTCCCAATAGTTGGAAACTTTAGCAAAAGTGTATTGTGATGCATCGTTGTTTTGATCAAATCCTATATTTAGGTAGTCTGCATTTTTTACTTCCAAAGAAACAAAAAACTCTCCTTCTTCCAATATTTGAGGTTCTTCTAGAATGTATCTAGTGAATTGGTTCAAAGAATCTATTTGAGGAGTAAGTTTCTCTGTTTGATATTTTTTTTCATTAGGAATAGAATCCGTTGTTGCATCCCAAAGGCAGATATAAAATGGTTTTATGTTTGCATTTTTATAAGTATTGTTGAAATAAATATCTATAGCATACAAAGTGTCTCTTTGATTTAAAAAGTATCCAACAGCAAGATTGCTTCCTTTTATCGGCTCTACACCAAAACCATTTTCTGCTGTTCCATCATCGTAAGCAAAGTAGTTGTCAAAATTTTGATAGAATTTTATCGTATCATTTCCATGTACGTCGTCATTTCCTGCTCCTTCTCTTACTACGTGAGTTATTATGTAAGCGGTTGGAGTACTCATCAAAGGAAATGAAAATGCAATAGGAGGCTTAGCGTGGTTGTCGGAAGTTTGATAATCCCTTGTTGTAGAGTAAGGAAAGATGTTCTCGAAACCTCCATCATAGTAATGAATTTGATTGTTGCTTTCGTCCTCAACAAAGTATTCGTAGTGGGAAGAAAGACCTTCATTGTACAGATTTGCAATCTTTATGTTTACATCTTCTGCCATTTCATCTTCTCTATATTGGTTGTATGGCATAGATTGGTATTTCCTCAAGAATGATGGCGCAGAGTTTACAAAAGCAATATCTCTAAAATGATTGTCTTCAAAGTTTCTGTTGTAATTGATGTACACATAGTCAATATTCCATTGGTCACAATTGCTTACATACTCATATGAAGGATTGTTGTCCAGAGTGGAATAAGTCAAGAATCGAAACTTGAAATCTTTGTTGAAGTATTTATCTTCAGTAATAGGAATCATTACATAAGAGAAATAAGAACTATCTTCATCATAAATACTTTGGCAACTTCTTCCTTTCATACTCCAAACATGATTCCAAGAAGAATTGCTTGCATCAAAGAATTCTAACACTATTGAGTCTTTGCTGGAAGGTCCAGAGCCAATCCTTTCCCACATGTTTCCTGCACCACCTCCAGGTTGAATGAAGAAAGACAAATATACAGAGTCACTTGGAGAAAGTTTTTTCTGTATAGGCATACGCAGAGAGTCCAATCTAATATTTACAGAAGAAAGAGTATCTGCGTTAAAAGTATAAATACTTGCTCCATTATAAAGTTTTCCGTATTTGTCCACAACATCAAGCGTTACAACCCCAACGCTAGGAGGAAGAAACTGGTATGAATGGTTTACAAAACAATTTTCTCCTTCCCAAAGATTTGTGTCAGGTGTTCCTACATAGGAAGAAAACTCATCCAAAAAAGGCAAAAATGTTTCCTTTTGAGCAAAAATCCTGGTGGAATACGCAAACATTAAAATCAATGTTGCTAAACCGCAAATGTACTGTTTATATTTCAACTGCATTACCTTCATGTCCACCTTCAATTTCCTCATCTGTAGTTGGTGTATTTGTTCCAGATGCTTTGTTTGCTTCTTCGTTGAAATTATCTATTTCTCTTTGGTATTTTCTGCTTGTATCGTTGTAAAGGTTAAGAGAAATGCTTGTTCCTATTGTAGCTGTTCTGCTGACAGGATCATAAGATGCAACTCTGGTATGTTTCTCATCTCTGTCGCCATCGTAGTTTTTGCTTCCAACGTTAAGACCTGCTTTCCACAATAGAATTTCTGCATCACTTTCTGTTTTTCCTATGATGTCTGGAACTCGTATTGTCGCAGTAGTAGAACTTACTTCAACAACAAGGTCTATTCTTTCTCCGCTTTGAATATCTGTTCCAGGTTTAATAGTTTGGCCTTTGTACCTTTGTTCTATGACTATAGGACTGGACTTGAATTCCGATGTTCTAAACAGAATGGTTCCCACTTTCAAACCTTTGTCTACCAAAGCTTGAACTGCACTCTTTAGTCCCATGTCTTTACAATTGCACATTTGAACTATTTCTCCACTGCTAGCAGCAATAGTCAAGTATATTTTTCTACCCTTCTTTACCATGCTGCCTGGATTTGGATCTTGGGAAAGAATTGTTCCATATGCGACTCCTTCTTTGTAGATAGAGTCCATAATAACTATTTCAAACTTATCCATGCTTCCGTCATTTTCTATTTCAGAAAGCATTTTATGGACAACATTTGGTACTTCGTACTCTTTCCCGTGGCGAGTGTAAATCTTCAAAACAAAACTCATTACCACCAAGAGTAACAAAAAAGACCCAATTATAAGCAACAGATGTTTAAAGAATAGTTTGCTTTTTAAAAATTCTCTTAGTGTCATTAGTCTCTGCTCCTTCCCATTGCTATAGAAACGTAGTACAATAAAGTTGCTAAAGAAGATAATGCTGCAACAACATAGGTGTAGGCAGCCAAACGTAAAGCTCTTTTAGCCTTTTGATGAGATTGAGGATTTGTTATTTGATGATTTTCTATCCACGCCAAAGCCCTTGCAGAAGCGTTGATCTCAACAGGAAGAGTTACAAATGAAAATAAAGTTGTTAATGCGAACAATACAATACCTACCCAAAGTAATGTGGCAGAATGACTGCCGATACTTAAAGCAATAATTCCAGCAAGTAAAATCCATTGTACCCATTTGCTGGCAAAGTTTACAGCAGGCACCATATTGCTTCTTAATTGCAGCCAGGCATAACCTTGAGCGTGTTGGACTGCGTGTCCGCATTCGTGTGCGGCTACCGCTGCTGCAGCTACGCTATTGCCGTTGTAGACAGCTTGGCTTAGGTTCAAGGTTTTCTTGATAGGGTTGTAGTGGTCTGTCAATTGTCCTTGAATGCAAGTTATAGTAACATCGTATATGTCGTTGTCTCTCAGCATTTGTTCTGCAACCTGTTTGCCTGTAAGGTATCCTTCCGTAGGAATATTTGAATAACTGTTGAATGCGCTACTCAGACTCTTGCTTATTATCAGGCTGAGTACCATCAATCCTATAAAAATTACCCAGTAAATGTTCATTTTATTTCCTCCTTGTTTTAATATAGTCTTTAAACTTGTTTATTCTTAATTTTAATAAAAAATCTTCGCTCATCTACATTTTTTTGAGACAGACAAAGTAAATTATCTAACTTGCAAAAATAATGAAAAATTTTCAAAAAATGTAAAAATTAGAAGCTTTTGTTATAAGTACTCTTAGTTTTAATTTTCCAACTCTTCGTTTTATTTTACGGAAACGAAGAGTTAGCAAAATAAACGAAGAGTTATTTGAGAAAAACTAGCTTTTTTTAGGAAGATTTGCCAAGAGAAGTTTTATGAAGTTCGTTAATCCAAATAGATGATTTGTGTATTAGAGTTGATATTTCCCGAGATTTTGGGCTTACGGCCTTTGGCATTTTGTACTACTACCTTTGTTGCTTTGTTATCTTCCCATTTTATATCTATTGTGTAGTTGCCTATGGCTTTTAAGCCTTTTATTTCTCCCTTTGTCCAAAGTTTTGGTAAAGCTGGTAGAATCTCAATCGTTTCATTATGACTTTGTAAAAGCATTTCTGCAATCCCAGCAGTAACTCCAAAGTTTCCATCAATTTGGAAAGGTGGATGTGCATCCCAAAGGTTGTAGTAGATTCCGCCCCTATGATAATTTTCTCCTGTCTCACAATGTTGTAAGGAATTCTTCAAAATTGTGTGAGCTTGCTCTCCATCGTGTGCTCTTGCCCATAAGTTTATTCTCCAACCCATAGACCAACCCGTAGAAACGTCTCCTCTTTGTTTTAGAGAGTTTATGGCTGCGGCATAAAGTTCTGATGAAGAGTTTTCTTCTGTATCTTCGTTTAATTGAGAAAATGGGTATAAACACATTAGATGAGAATTGTGTCTATGATGTTTTTCTCCCATAAAAAATGGACTGTATTTCCATTCTTTCAAGATAGGAGAACCGTAAGTTAAATATTCTTCGCCATCATTTCCTTCATTGGTATAAGTTTCAATATGCAAACCCAGGTCAAGATTATTTCTGTGTTCCAGCAAGTCTTGCCAATCCTCTTTAGAGATTAACCCGTTTTCTATTGCGTTGAGAATGTGAGCTGCAGCTATTGTATTGTCGAACAGTTCTCTAACTAATTGTTGCGCATGTGCAACTCCATTTTCTTGTTTAGGGCCATGTTCTGGAGACCATTCCAATGGTGCAACGTATTTTCCATCTTTATCTTTTATTAGTCTATCTAACCAAAACTGAGTACATAAATACATAGCAGGAAAGGCTTTCTTTAGAAAACTAGTATCCATAGTATATTTGTAATGTTGCCACAAGTGTGTGCAATACCAGGCATTTGCAATTACATAATTGTTAGCAAAAGTTGATGAATGACCAAAAATATCAGATTCTGTGTAGATTGTCCATCCTCTTTCTTGACCTTGCTTTCTTGCCATTTCTTTCCAACCTTTGTGAATGTTTGTATCACTCTCGTTTATTATGTATTGGAGAAATGGAAGATGCATTTCGCTTAGGTTGGTTATCTCTGCCAACCAATAATTCATTTGAATATTTATGTTTGTATGAATGTCAGAATTCCAAGGTGAATCTTGACAGTTTGCCCAAATGCCTTGTAGATTGTTTGGTAAGTCAATTCCTCTATTAGAACAGATACATAGATAACGTCCATAAGCAAAATACAATTGTTCCAACATTAAATCAGAGATTGAACCTTGACCTTTGTAATTATCTATTAAATTTTTCGTGTCCAAGGAATTTTTTCCTCCGAGGTCTAATTTGCAGGCAGAGAAGAACTTTTTATAGTCTTGAGTGTGTTCCAAAACCAAATCATTCCAAGATTTCTTTTCAGCATTTTTAATGTTTTGTTCTAACTTTTTATGGAATGAATCTGTGTTTGATTTATAGTTTTCTGCTAGGGCGGAATAATCTGTTCCTGCAGATAGAAGGATTATTACTTCTTTAGCGCCCCTAACTTCTATTCCATTTCTTGTTGTTTTGATTTTACCTCCTTTTGCATGGACCTTTATTTTTGCATAAAATGATAAGAAATCCATTTTCCCAAAGAAATAGGCTTCGTTTTTTATGTATCTTGTAGGGGATTCTACATTGCAAGGCTTGCCACTAACCAAAGTGAATATGCGATTTACTTCTTCAGTACAAGAATAACGAATAGCAATAACATTCTCTGGATGAGAAGCTAAGTATTCGTATTTATGAATATTTCCTTTGCTATCTGTATATTGTACTCCAGAGATTGCATTTTCCAAGTCAAGGAATCTAATGTAATTGGAAATAGAACTCTCATTTATATTACTGTCAAGAGATTTAGCATAAATCTCACCAAAATACTGATAAGAACCATAATCTCTTACATTCTTTCTTTTCCAAAGAGTCTTTTCTACAAAAGTTATTGCATCTTTCTCTACTCCACCATAGAGAGAGGCGCCTAATTGTCCATTTCCTATTGGCAAAGAGTATTCTTGCCATTCTTCCATAGAAGCAGGAGAAGTATACCATAAACTTGTGTTGCTGAATAAACTGTCGTCCTGTAGTTCGTGTGCAAATGCAATAAGAGGAGTGGTAAAAATAACTGATAGTAAAAGAATTTTACAAAGAAATCTCATACGAAAACGAAGTTTTATTGTAAGAATTTGAGGAAAATAATTTCTTTTAGCGATTATAATTCCTAACCAAAAGGGTACAAAAAAAGCAGTCTTTATTGGGACTGCTTATTTTCTGAAAACTTTAACTTTCAACAATTATTGAGCGTTTGTAGCTGTAGTTGTTGAAGCTGTAGTAGCTGATTCAACAGCAACTTCTGTTTCTGAATTAGTTGTGTTTGATGTAGTTGTTGAAGAAGCTGTGTCTTTTGAACCACATGCTGCGAACAAACCAGCAACTGCTAATACTAACAATACTTTTTTCATTTTCGTGTGTTTTTAAAAATTTATAAATTCTTTTGTTTTAACTTTGCAAAGATACGTCAAGATTTCTTTTTGTCAATATTTTTTTTAATAAAAAATGTTAATAACTTTTTAAGTCTCTGTGAATCAATGTGTATTTATTGTGTTATTTTCCTTGTTTTCTTTCTTAAAAACGAACGTTTGGTTTAAAATAAAGGTTAAAATAGCGTTTGGAAGCACTACAATTGCTTGACTAATTGCGTCGCCGACCTTCCTAGTTGACAAAGAAAATCTTTCTATTATTCCAAAATATTGGGCATCTAAACTAGTAATGTATTCATATAAACCACTATTTGCTAACAAATGTAGCTCTATGGCATTTATTATGTACATCACAGCATAAACACCAAAGAATTTTAGTATGAGTCTATTACTTTTGTTTTCGAATACCATGTATCCAGTAGTCTTGTAGTTCCAACAGACACCTAAAACGTATGAAACGAACAAAGCTAGAGTTCTTGGCATTCCTGTCCAGATGCATAAAAGGAAAAGAAAATAGCCAACGATAGTATTCAATGCTCCTACGAAAAGAAATCGTATGAACTTGTTCTCTATTTTCCAAAGAAGATTGATAGGTATTTTTAAAAATCGCTTTAGCATCATACTTTAATAATAGGGTGCAAAATTACTCTTTTTACCTGAAATCCCAAAGAAATTTATTATCTTTGCTTCCTAAAAACTAGAAAAACAAAAATACTTATGGCAGAAAAACCTTTGATATTTATTACCAATGATGATGGCTATCAGGCAAGAGGAATAAGACTACTGGAAAAAATCCTAAGGCCACTGGGCAATGTAGTCGTTGTTGCTCCAAATATAGAAATGTCTGGAAAATCTCATGCAATAACTGGTGGAAAACCATTGAAACTATCTTGTATAACAAAGGAAGAAGGCTTTGAGGAGTATTCTTTGGAAGGAACTCCAGTTGATTGTGTGAAAATGGCGTTTGACAAGGTTTTGAATAGAAAGCCAGATTTTTTGTTCGCAGGAATCAATCACGGTTCAAATCTAAGTATAAACACTATTTATTCTGGAACTATGGGTGCTGTAACTGAAGGTTGTTCAGAAGGAATTCCTAGTGTGGGCTTTTCTTTGTGTGATAATGATAAGGAAGCAAGTCTTGCAGATTGTGAAGAATTCGTTAGAGAAATCTCTAAGGACGTGATAGAAAATGGTCTTCCAAAAGATGTTTGTCTAAATGTAAACTTTCCTTTGGGAAAAATAAAAGGAATAAAAGTTGGACATCAGGCAAAAGGATTTTGGAGTGAGGATTTTACTACTTCAGAGCAAGAAGGAGAGAAAACTATCTTTTGGTTAGGAGGAGAGTATCATTGTACCGATGATTCTCCTAGAGCAGATTGGAATATTGTAAATGAGGGTTATGCTGCTATTGTTCCAATGCAAGTAGATTTTACAGCATGGAAGATTTTGGATAATATTACTTCAAGATTCAGTAAAATATGAAAAACTTATTTTCATCAGATTCTTTTTTAGTGGGATTTATTTGTTCCTTATTGACAAATGTTATTGCAGTATTGTTAATAAGGTTAGGTATTTGGTTGGCGAATGTAGATGTGTGGATTAACTTTAAATTGTTTTTGTTCTCCGTTGTTCCCAGTATATTTCTTCTTCGCTATTATGCAACAGAACAAAAGTCTCATAGTATGAAGGGAAGTGCATTACTTATGATCATTTACTTGGTTGGTATGATTATTGGTATGTATTCTATGAACATGTTTGACGGAGCATTTAGCTGGAGGATAAATCTATGAAATATTACGTAATAGCAGGAGAAATGTCTGGTGACTTGCATGCCTCCTTGTTGATAAAAAACATAAAAGAGCAAGATCCTAATGCAGAATTCCGTTGTTGGGGCGGTGATAATATGCAAGCACAAGGAGGAAAGATTGTGAAGCATATAAAAGATTTGGCAATTATGGGCTTTATAGAAGTTGTTGCCAACCTAAAAACAGTCTTGGGAAATATCTCTTTTTGTAAAAAGGATATTCTTGAATATAATCCAGATGCTATCATTCTAACAGATTATCCAGGTTTCAATCTTAGAATAGCGAAATTTGCCCACAAGAGAGGATTTAAGGTATTCTATTATATTTCTCCGCAAGTGTGGGCCTGGAAGAAAGGCAGAATAAAGACAATGAAGAAAGTATTGGAAAGATTGTATGTTATTTTGCCTTTTGAAAAGCCTTTCTATGATAAAAATAATATGGAGGTTGAATATTATGGAAATCCTCTGTTAGATGAGATTGCTTTATTTAGGCAAAAAGGAGATGATAGACAAGTATTTCTAGAGAAATACAATCTTGGCAAGAAACCTATTGTTGCAATACTACCAGGAAGCAGAACACAAGAAATAAAATCTATTCTTCCGACACAGTTGACAATATACGACAAGTATCAAGATCAATTTGATTTTGTTGTGGCTGGAGTAAATACCCATAGTGTAGAGTTTTACAAAAAGTACATGGGAGATAGGGATGTAAAACTTATATTTAATGATACATACAATATTTTAAATGTTGCTTCTGCTGGGCTTATTACTTCTGGTACTGCAACTTTGGAAACAGCGTTGTTTGATGTTCCTCAAGTGGTTTGTTATAAGGCTTCAGTTGCTTCTTACGCTATTGTACAGATATTCCTCAACATAGGATTTATATCTTTGGTTAATTTAATATTGAACAAAGAGGCAGTTAAAGAATTAGTTCAAAGTCAATGGAATGAAAACGAACTTGATAAAGAGTTTCAAAAAATATGTTTTGACAAAGAATATATAAATGTTATGAAGAGAAACTATGCAGAACTTAGAACAATATTGGGCGATGCCGGTACTTCCAAACAGATAGCTACGTCAATACTTAATCATCTAAAGAAATAAGAAATGAAAAGATTTTTATCAATAATATTTGCTTCAATTGTTTTCTTCAGTTTCTATAGTGCTTTAGCACAAGAGGGAAACAGATTAAGGGTTAGAATTTATTCTGAAAGCAATAATATTTCAGAAGCAACTATTGCAAGTTCTTTCGGCTCGTATCAGTTGAATGAAAATAGTATAAAAAGACAAGATAAGATCAATTTGTCTGTAAGCAATGGTAAGATCCTATTAAAACTTAATGATCAGGAACAAGGCTCTTTTGATACAGTAAGATTTACCAGTACCGACTTAAAATGTTTCTTCCAAGTAGCACCAACAAACAATAAGGCAAGAAGGTATGATAATGATTTGGAGATAACTCTTACTAAGGACAAGAAGTCTTTAAAATTTATAAATGTGGTTTTAGAAGATAATTATATTGCAGGAGTTGTTCAAAGTGAGGCTGGCGGGGCAAGTAATAGTGTGGAATTTTTTAAAGTGCAGGCGATTTGTTGTAGAAACTATATGAAAAGAAATTTACATAAACATGAAAAAGATGGATACAACTTGTGTGATTGTGTAAATTGTCAAGTATATTTCTCTAGAGCAAATAAAGAGCAGGTTGTAGAAGGTGCTGCGAAAAGTACAGGAGAAGTAATAGTTGATAAAAATGATAAAATTATAGAAACACTGTTTCACTCCAATTCTGGAGGTCAGACAGTAGATGCAAAGGATGTTTGGGGTAATGATATTTCTTATCTAAAACCTGTTGAAGATTCTTTCTCAGTAGGTCAGCCTAATTATACCTGGGAAAAAGAGATTTCAGAAAAAGAATGGCTTAATTACTTTAAAGGTAAAGGATTGGATGTAAAAGACTACAATACAAAGCAAGAGTTGTTGAATTTTTCTCAAACAGAGGGAAGAAAAGCTAAGATATTTGACATTCCTCTTACCCAGATACGAAAAGATTTTAAACTTAAGAGCACTTATTTTACGGTTGTACCTTGGGGCTCAAATGTAAAACTAAAAGGAAAGGGCTATGGCCATGGAGTTGGAATGTCCCAGGAAGGTGCTGCAAAGATGTGTGAGGAGGGTTATGAATATTGGCAAGTTATTGAACACTACTTTAAGGATGTTAAAATAAAGAAACAGTAAAATATTTCTTCGTTTCAACTTGATAGAATTTCTTTTTGAAAGAAGGAAAAAAAATTATAATTTTGCAAAATTAAAAAACAAAGAAAGATGAAAAGATTAAGCGTAATTTTGGTATTGGTTGCTATGATGTTTTCTTATAGTGCCAAATCACAAACAAAAGTAAATTGGATGTCAGTGACTGAAGCTTTAGCACAAGGCGAAAAAGATGGTAAGAAAGCAAAACTTATCTTTATGGATTGTTATACTGATTGGTGTAAATGGTGCAAAGTTTTGGACGAAAAATCATTCAGTAATGATACTATAGCAAGAATACTTAATTACTATTTCTATCCTGTAAAATTTGATGCAGAAGGACAAGAAAATCTTACAATAAATGGAGAAGAATACAAATCTACTCTAAACAAAAAAGGTGGTAAAGGAACACACGAACTAATGCGTGTATTGTGGGAAGGTCAAAGAGGTGGTGGTTATCCATCAATGGTAATAAGAAAAGCAAATTTTGCTCCTGTAACAGTTATTATGGGTTACTTGCCAGCAAATGATTTGGAACCACAACTTGTTTACTTTGCAGAAGGATTCAATAAGGAAATGTCAATAGAAAAATTCCAATCTGAATATGCTGAAAAGCACAGAGATGGAGTAATGAAAAAGATTTTCAAAGACTAAATTTATCCGTAAATGGAAAGAAATGATGCAATAAAGCAATTGATGCAACAAAATATAGTTGTTGCAATTGGTTGTACAGAGCCTGTTGCTGTGGCTTTGTGTGTAGCAAAAGTTAAAGAAACTCTTGGTGAAGAGGTCGAAGATATCCAGTTGCTGCTAAGCAAGAATATTATCAAGAATGCTATGGGAGTTGGAATACCTGGTACAGGTATGATAGGTCTTCCTATAGCAGTATCTATAGCAGTAGTATGTGGAAAAAGTGAAAAGGAACTCGAGGTATTGGTAGAAGGAAAAGACCATCTGGAAGAAGCAAAAGCTTGGTTGAATTCTCACACAATAGACATACAGGCAAAGGATGTGGAAGAAAAACTTTACATAGAATGTATTTGTAAAGGAAAGACGTCTTGTGCTAAAGCTATAATAGCAGGAACTCATACAAACTTCGTTCACGTGGAAAAAGATAACAAAGTCTTATTGCATAAAGAATGTGAAAAAACACAAGAGTGTTCAGGAATAGAAAATGTCTTGGACACTCTTTCTGCTAAAGAAGTGTATGACTATGCTACTTTAGAGCCAATAGAAAATATTTCATGGATTTGGCATACAGTAGAGCTAAATTCTGCTTGTAGTGAACAAGGTTTAAAAGGTAACTATGGTCTAAGAATAGGGAAAACATTGTTCAATGATAGAGACAAGAGCATAAGAAAAGAAATCATAGGTAGAACATGTGCTGCTTCAGATGCCAGAATGGATGGAATAACACTTCCTATCTATAGCAATAGTGGTAGTGGTAATCAAGGCATTACTTGCACTCTTCCTGTTTACTACTATGGTCAATATCTAGAAGCATCAAAAGAGAAAATTACAAGAGCATTAGTTCTTTCTCATTTAATGTCTATTTACATTAAGAGCAAGATAGGCCGTTTGTCTGCTTTGTGTGGGGCTGTTAATGCTGCTATGGGTGTTGCTTCAGGCTTGGTGTATCTTTCTAATGGAACTTTTCAACAGATTTCGTTTGCAATAAAGAATATGATAAACACAATTACAGGGGTAGTTTGTGATGGAGCTAAACCTTCTTGTGCTTTAAAGATATCTGCAACACTTAACTCTGCTTTTGATTCCTGCGCTTTAGCAATGCAAGATATAGTAGTGGATACAACAGACGGTATATCTGAAGGTGATATAGATAGGTCCATAAATAGTATGGGAAGAATAGGTCGCTATGCTATGGATGAGACTGATGACATGATCTTGGATATCATGACACATAAGCAGAAATAAAATAAAAATCTATTATAAGCGTTCTAGACGTTATGAAAAGATATTTATTGGTAATAATTGCGTTGTTAACAATGGTTGTATTTTCTTCTTGTGATGAATTTCAAGGAGAGCAAACCATTCCTTCATATATAAAGGTTTCAGGTTTTAAACTTGTGGCAGATCCCAATTATGTAATAGAACAAGGAGAAGATTTCCTTACAAGTGATATTACAGAAGTTTGGGTTTATGTAGACAATATATATGTAGGGGCATATTCTTTACCAAAGAAAGATGCTTTAGGAAATCCAACATCAGAATTGGTTATTCCTTTGTTGTATGAGGGAAAGCACAAGTTGGAACTTTATCCAGGTATAAAGTACAATGGTCAGACGTCTACACGAGATTATTATAGATTTTATACAAACTCTAATGACTCTATAGATTTTGTTCCGGGACAAGTTATCGATATGGGAACAAAAGAGGTTATGTACAACAATTCCGCTGTATTTTCTTTCACATATTTCTTTGAGGATTCATTCGCACACTTTGTGAATGCACCAGGTGCTACTATAGAACAACCAAACAATTTTAAACTTATAACAAATGATAGTGTAAGATATGGAAATACTTGTTTGGCTATGTATAGCACTAGTTCAAAGGATGAATATAAAATAATAACTAAAGATAGTGTTGTTTGCTCTCATTCCAATGCAATGATTCTTGAAATGGATTACCATTGTAATATTCCTTTTGAAATAGGCATTTATGGAAAGCCTTCTTCTGAGTCAAAGTATCAATACATAAGTGCGATGAGGTTGAAAGCAAATGCAGATAAAGAAAAACCTGGTGATTCAAAAAAAGGTTGGCAAAAAATATACATTATATTAGGTAAGGTTTGGAGTCAGATGAGTTACCAGCCCTTCAAAATCTATTTACAGCCTTTCAATACAGACAACCGTTCCAATGGTTATGTGCATATAGATAATGTAAAAGTTGTACACTTTCCAGAATAGATTATATAAATGGCTTCCAAAACAATACAGGTAACAAAATATGTTGTAGCAGATTTCTTGTCTGCTATGTTGGCTTGGGTATTATTCTTTGTATTTAGAAAGGTATCCATAGAACAAGCTGTATTCACAGATATGAATGCGGTTTTTGAGGATAGTAACCTAATAAAAGGAATAATCTTTATACCTGTTTTTTGGTTGTTTCTTTACTATGTTCAAGGTTGTTATCAAAAAATTTTTCATCGTTCTCGTTTGAAAGATTTATTGCAAACAATTGTCATCTCTACAATAGGGGTAATTTTATTGTTTTTTGCTTTTCTTTTAGATGATAATGTCTCCACTTATAAGAATTATTATTTCTCCTTCTCTATATTGTTGTTACTTCACTTTGTCTTAACATATTTGCCTCGTCTAATATTTACTACCATTACTGTTAAGAAGGTTCACAAAGGAGAAATTTATTATCCAACTCTTTTAATTGTATCAGATTGTGATAAAGCTTTGCAATGTTACAATGATATACAAAATCAAGAGATTAGTTCAGGTATAAAGTTTGTTGGCTACATTACTCTTGATGGATACCCTTGTCCTCAAATGAAAGAGCCTTTGCAATGTCTTGGGTCATTAAAGGATTTGCAAACAATAATAGATGAAAAATCTATTGAAGAAGTTTTTATAGTTCTAAAAAAGGAGGATGAAAACAGAATTTATGACATTATATTTTCTATACAAAAGAGTGAAGTAGAGATGTACATTCCTTCTGATAGAAAAGATTTGCTTACAGGAAGTATAAAATTGAGAGCTATTTTCTCTGTTCCTTTGGTTAGAATATCACAAGAACAAATGGAACCTTGGGAATTTGCTTTGAAAAGGGCTTTTGATATTTTTGTTGCAATAGTTGCAATGATAATTTTAATACCTGTTTATTTGGTTACGGCTATTATTGTGAAAGCCACTTCAAAAGGACCAATTATTTTCAAACAGGAGAGAATTGGCAAGCACGGAAAACCATTCAAAATGTATAAATTCCGTTCTATGTATGTAGATGCAGAAAAAGGAACGCCAATGCTTTCTAGTGGAGATGAAGATCCAAGAATTACAAAGTTTGGCCGTTTTATGAGAAAGGTTAGATTGGATGAAACACCTCAGTTCTTCAATGTTTTAATTGGTAATATGAGCATGGTTGGTCCAAGACCAGAGAGACAATACTACATAGATCAGATAGTCCAGAAAGCACCAGAATACAAACTTTTGCATAAAATAAAACCAGGAATGACATCTTGGGGACAGGTAAAGTTTGGCTATGCTGATACTATAGACCAAATGGTTGAAAGGCTGAAATATGACCTTCTTTACTTGGAAAATATGTCTATGGTAACAGACATAAAGATTTTGTTGTACACTTTCATAATAATTCTACAAGGAAGAGGTAAATAAAATATTATGGTTACTTATCTTGTATTCATTAACATTTTTGCATTTCTGCTTTTTGGATTAGACAAATACAGAGCAAAAAAACATCTTTGGAGAATCCCAGAAAAAGTTTTGTTGATTACATCCTTCCTTGGAGGAAGTCTTGGTGCTTTGTTTGCAATGATAATGTTTTTACACAAAACTAAGCATCTAAAGTTTATCATACTTGTGCCTCTGTTCTTAGTTTTAAATATAGTTTGTACCTTAATTCTACTCCATTTCCTGCTTTCAGGTTTCCAAAACTTAGATTTATTCTAGTCAATCAAAAGTTGAAGATATTGGATATTTTCTCTAAGGGAATTTAGTCTATGCCTATTTTTATCTATTGCTTTTCATTATTACTATTGAAATATTCTAGAAGATAGATAAAATATTCTATAATTC
>JAGHSX010000084.1 GCA_018065645.1 Candidatus Scybalousia scybalohippi | reverse complement strand
ATATTAAATCATCTATTCAAATACATAGAATCATAATAGTTTTGATAATCTCCCGTAGTAATATTATCTAACCAATCTTGATTATCCAAATACCAACGAACTGTCTTTTCGATACCTTCTTCAAATTGAAGAGAAGGTTCCCAGCCAAGTTCATTTTTTAATTTTGTAGAATCTATTGCATATCTTAAATCATGGCCTGCCCTATCTGTGACATAAGTTATCAAATCAAGATCTTCGCCTTCCTTTCTACCTAACAATCTGTCTACAGTATTTATAATAACCTTTATGATATCAATATTCTTCCATTCATTAAATCCACCAATATTATAGGTTTCTGCAATTTTACCATTATGGAATATAATATCAATTGCTCTTGCATGATCTTCTACATACAACCAATCCCTAACATTTTCCCCTTTTCCATAAACAGGCAGAGGTTTTCTATGACGAATATTGTTTATAAATAATGGTATAAGTTTTTCTGGGAATTGGTATGGGCCATAATTATTAGAACAATTTGTTACAACTGTTGGCATACCATAAGTATCATGATAAGCTCTTACGAAATGATCGCTTGAAGCTTTTGCAGCAGAATATGGTGAATGTGGGTTATATTTTGTCGTTTCTTTAAAGAAATCATCACCATAAGGTCCCTTTCCATCAACTCCGTTTGGATTTGTCAACTCCAATGCGCCATAAACCTCATCTGTTGAAATGTGATAGAACCTTTTTCCTTCATACTTTTCTGGCAAAAATTCCCAATACAATTTTGCTGCTTGCAACAAAGACAATGTTCCCATAACATTTGTTTGAGCAAATGTAAATGGATCTTTGATACTTCTATCTACATGACTTTCTGCTGCAAGATGTATTATTCCATCAACATTGTATTGTTTCAATAAATCATTTATTGCATTAAAATCACAAATATCAAGTCTTTTGAAAACATAATTTAATTTCGTTTCAATATCTTTAAGATTTGCTAGATTTCCTGCGTAAGTTAATTTATCTATATTTATTATCCTGTAATCAGGATATTTATTTACAAATAATCTTACTACATGAGAGCCAATAAATCCCGCGCCACCAGTTATTACTATATTCCTTTTAAAGTCCATATCTACCTTTTATTTTCTATAACTTTTAATAAATATTGGCCATATTGATTCTTTATCATCAGCTGAGCAAGTTTACGCATTTTTTCTTCATCAATCCAGCCTTGCTGGTAAGCAATGTCTTCCAGACAAGCAATCTTTAGACCTTGCCTTTTTTCTATAACTTCAACAAAAGTTGACGCTTCTGCAAGAGAGTCATGGGTTCCTGTATCCAACCAAGCAAAACCTCTTCCAAGTGTTTGTAATTTAAGATTGCCTTCCTCCAAAAATTTTTGATTTACAGTTGTTATTTCCAACTCACCTCTAGCTGAAGGTTTTATTGTTTTTGCTATATCAACAACTTTATTTGGATAGAAATACAATCCTACAACTGCATAATTTGATTTTGGTTCTTTAGGCTTTTCCTCTATGGATATAACGTTGCCTTCCTTATCAAAACTTGCAACACCATATCTTTCTGGATCATTTACCCAATAACCAAATACCGTAGCCTTACTATTTTCTTCTGCATTTGACACAGATTCTTTAAGTAAATTCGTAAAATGACTTCCGTAAAAGATATTGTCTCCGAGAACTAAACAAACAGAATCATTTCCTATAAACTTCTCTCCAATAATAAACGCTTGAGCAAGTCCATCAGGAGATGGCTGTTCTTCATATGAAAAATTTACACCATAATCGCTTCCGTCACCCAAAAGTCTTTTAAATCCTGGTAAATCTTGCGGTGTTGAAATAATCAAAATATCTCTAATTCCTGCAAGCATTAAGACAGAAATGGGATAATAAACCATAGGTTTATCATAAATCGGCAACAGCTGCTTTGATACACCTTTTGTGATTGGATAAAGCCTTGTTCCACTACCACCTGCTAAAACAATTCCTTTCATATTTTGCCGTTTTTAAAAACTAATTCTAAATCTTTCAATAATGGATGATTCATATCTTTTTTGGACAATACAATCTTATCTAAGGGAATCTGCCAATCTATATTCAAAGAAGGATCATTCCATGCTAAGGCACCTTCTGATTGTGGTGAATAAAAGTTATCACACTTATACTGGAAAACAGCCTCTGGTGAAAGCACAGAAAAGCCGTGAGCAAAACCTCTTGGTATATATAATTGTCTATGATTTTCTTCTGAAAGTTCCTCAGCAACATATTTGCCAAAAGTTTTTGAGTCCTTCCTTATATCAACCGCAACATCTAGCACTCTTCCTTTAATCACTCTCACTAACTTTGCTTGAGCAAAAGGTGGCTTTTGAAAATGAAGACCTCTAACGACACCATAAGTTGACTTACTTTCATTATCTTGAACAAAAGTAGTCTTTGCCACTTTCTCTTCAAACTCTCTTTGATTGAATGACTCAAAGAAATAGCCTCTCTCATCTTTAAAGATTCGAGGTTCAATTATAACAAGACCTTCTATGTTAGTTTTTAGAACTTCCATATTAGCTATTCTTCATCCTCATCCTTTGTGTAACCACCGTAACCATAACCATAACCGTAACCGTAACCATAACCGTAACCGTAACCATAACCGTAACCGTAACCGTAGCCATACGCAGAAGTAGTTCCATTGAGAAGTACTGACATATTAGGGAATTTCTTTTCAGTATAATAGCCCTCTATAACTGGCAACAACTCTCTTTCCATTAAACCAACTCTCATTACAAATACTGTAACATCTGCCCACTTAGATATAATAGACGTATCAGCAACTATGTCAATAGGAGGACAATCCAGTACTATTATATCATATTCTTGTTTTAACTCTTTTATCAACTCTTCTAATTTTGGAGAGAACAACAATTCAGCAGGATTTGGAGGAATTGTTCCTACTGGAATAATATTCAAATGAGAATGATTTTCATCTTTCACCACTATTTCTTTCCAGTCAGTTACTCTGCCAGCTAAATATGAAGACAATCCGACATTTGGATTATTTGCATAAGTACTTAATGAAGCACGACGAAGGTCTAAGTCAACTACAACTGTCTTCTTATCCTTTATAGCGAAACTAACCGCACTATTCATTGAGATAAATGTTTTACCACTGCCAGGGTTAGCAGAAGTATACATTATAACTTGGTGTTCAACGCCACTTGTAGTCATAAGTTCCAAATTAGTACGTACTACACGAAAAGCTTCATTTATAACATTCTTACTCTTTTCCTTAACAACGATAGAATACGTATCATTAGCTCTATCAGAATGTCTAATAAGTTGTCTTATTTTCTTCTTATTCTTTTGCTGAGATTTACTTATATATAGAGGTATTTCACCAATGTATGGGACTGTAAGTGATTCTATATCCTTTCTGCCTCTAACCTTTGTATTAGCCCTTTCTATCAAATAAACCAATCCAACAGGAATAGCAAAACCTATAATCAAGGCAACTAAATAAATCATCATTCTTCTAGGTGCAGTAGGAGATTGACTACCCATAGGAGGAGTAATTATACGAGTATTGTATGCAGTAAAAGCTTGAGACAATTCATTTTCCTCACGCTTTTGCAATAAAAACAAATACAAAGATTCTTTAACTTTCTGTTGACGTTCCACAGACAAAAGATATTTTGCCTGTTCTGGATTAGAACCAATCTTAGCATCAGTTGATATTTCTGTCTGCTTCAAGGCTGCTAATTGAGTATTCAAAACTTTCAAATGATTATCAATAGATCCTAGTATAGCAGAACGCATTGTTTTAAGTTTCGTGTCTAAATCAACTACAATAGGGTTCTTTTCACTACTATTTGCTACAAAAGTATTTCTCTGTAATTGAGTTGTATTATATTCTTGGATTTGTTTTTCTATACTAGCATCTTGTACTCCTATATTTGCAGGCAATAACTGGTTTTTTCCGCCACCACTTGTAATATAGTTACGTACATACTTAGCCATAGAAAGTTGATTATTCAAATTTATGATTTCTGTACTTGTTGCTTCAGCTTTTGCTATAGATAATGAAGATGATTGTAGCAAATCTGGAATACGATTAGCACTCTTGTATGCAGAAATATCATTATCTACAGTTCCCAATTCTCTTTCTATAACAGCTAAACGATCATTTATGAATTGTGAAGTACTAATAGCTATCTGATTTTTATCTTTCACCCAATTCTCATTGTAAACAAGTATAAGGGTATTAATGATATCTTCTGCCCTTTGTGGAGAGACGTCATTGTAGGTCATGTCTATTATTGTTGTCTGCTTTCCATTTAATGCAGCTGTCAATCCTGAAGAATATTTAGATATTGCGTTTGTCAACCCCATACGACTAACATGAATGATCAATGATTCATTTCCTTTGTAATATGGAGATGCATTTACCATTATTTGACCAGCAGGAGTAATAACAGAACTTTGCAACTTACCTTTATATTCTTTAGTATCTTTTATCTTTCGTCCATTAACTATGCCAGCAAGTTTTGAAACAACAAAATTCCCATTTGACAAAGAAACATCAAAAGAGACACTTGAATTATCGTTCAAATCTGGCAAAGAAACTGAAATAGGAAGATTCTTTCCATATAGAAGAGGATTATGGAAGAAACCATCTTTTCTATAGGTCACATCAAGATTTAATCTTTTGATGACCTCTAGCATCAAAGCTGGAGATTTAATAGATACAAGTTCATTATCTACATTTGAATTTGCAGAGAACAATCCCATATCACTGAAATTACTAACCTGAGCCATAGCTGATGCTCCACTTTTCTTGTCATCATTTTTAATAAGAACAGATGCTGAACGAGTATAAACAGGTTCTGTTCTTAAGATATAAAATGTTGCAACAACTAAGGCTAAAACCACAGATAGTACGAACCATCTCCACCTCAAAACGCATTGAGTAACAATCATTGGAACTTTCATAGAGTTTGCAAAATGAAGCAAACTCTCTGTTATTTTCTTTACAACAAGTGACATATGTCTATTTTATTTTTCTTAATTCTTATTTTCTATTCAAAACAACTATTACAAAGTTCAAAGCTGTAACTACAAATGAACCCAATGAAATCCAAAATGATGTAGAACGCACATTATTTCCATTAAGTGTAGATTGTCTTGCCCTTGTATCATTTGGCTGAACATAGACAACATCATTTTGTTGCAAATAATATGCTGGGGACTGTAATAGTGTGTCAAAATTTGTCAAATTTACAACATAAGCAATTTGCCCCTCATCAACTTTTCTCAACACCTGAACACTATCTCTTCTTCCATAAATTGTCAAATCCCCTGCCATTCCCATAGCATCCAAAATTGTAACTTTATCTTGATTGATAAGGTAGCGTCCTGGTTTATTTACTTCTCCAAGCATTGATATATACATATCTGAGAATTCAACAGTTACAATAGGATCTTTTATAATACTACTGTTTATTAGTTCATTTTTGACAGTTTCTGCTATTTCTGAACGAGTTTTTCCTGCAACTCTTATCTTTCCTATAACTGGAAAATCTATATCTCCATTAGGATCTACTGTATATACTGAAACAGATTGAGTACTTCCAGATACAGAACCATTTGCACCAATTCTCATAGACTGTACTGGCAAATTAACTAAGGCTGCCAATTCAGGATCTTTACTATTAACTACAATAGAAAGTTTATCTTCAGGTCTAACTTTTATCAGCAAAGTATTTGATATTGAAGATGTCTTACCATTTTCTGCATCTTGAAAATACCTAACATCTTTTATACTTGAACAACTTGCAAACAATAATACAATCAACATTGTTGCAAGAAACTTTATTCCATCTTTCATAATTGATATATCTTATTCTTAAACTTTTTCAACGCTTTAATAACTAGGCAATACATACCATAGCGTGCAAAGTTACTACAATTATTTCTATTACACAAATTATTTACATTTTTTTACGTCCATTGAGAATATAACTTGAAGATAATCTTATAAAACGAAGTTTTATTTTTGCAAAAGCAAGTT
The DNA here is from genome assembly GCA_018065645.1 of Candidatus Scybalousia scybalohippi. Lineage (GTDB taxonomy): Bacteria > Bacteroidota > Bacteroidia > Bacteroidales > P3 > Scybalousia_A > Scybalousia_A scybalohippi. Next base: position 4,428 of record JAGHSX010000084.1, on the reverse strand, counting down.
TTAGAAAATTATTTCCTCGTTTTTTTCTTATCTTTGCAAAAAATACATAAACTTATGGTTATAAACAAGACAAGTATACTTTTTGTATGCTTAGGGAATATTTGCAGATCCCCAGCAGCAGAAAGCGTTATGAACCGATTGCTTGAAGATACAAATAGAGCAGATGAATTCGTCATAGATTCTTGCGGTATTGGAGCTTGGCACATTGGTCAAAGAAGTGACAACAGAATGATTTCTGCAGGAGAGAAAAGAGGTTACTCATTCAACCATAGAGGAAGACAAATCTGCGAAAAAGATTTTGAAAGATTTGACTACATAATAGGAATGGATAATGAAAATATTTCAGACATTCTTAGTCTTACTAGGAGTAAAGAAGATAAAGACAAAGTCTTTAAAATGGCATCTTTTTTAAGAAATTACCCAAACCAAAAGACAATTCCCGACCCATACTTTGGAGGGGAAGATGGGTTTGAGTTTGTTTTGGATCTTTTGGAAGATGCCACTAAGGGTTTGTTGGATTTTCTAGACAAAAAGAAATTTCCGAGGTAATTTTTTACGAAATATTTCTATCCCTTATTTTACTGGATTACCAGAAGAATATTTCAAGTTTTTGTAAAAAATTTCATTTTTAAGAGGACAAAATAAGAGAAAAATATTGTACTTTCGTGAAGTAAATATAAACATAATACTATGAGTTCAGATTTATTTTCTTTAGATAACGCAATAAAAAAAGAAGCAAAAAAGAGCAAAACATTAGAAACAAAAACTTCTGGCAGAAAAGAAGTCATACGATATAGTGTACAAAAGCCTGAAGATGTAAAAAGCGCCACTTTAGAATATTTTAAAGGCGATGCTTTGGCTACTGATGTTTGGATAAACAAATATGCTTTGCGTAATGGAGAAGATATTTTAGAACTTACTCCTGATGAGATGCATCATAGACTTGCAAGAGAATTTGCAAGAATAGAAGGCAAATATAAAAATCCTATGAATGAGGATGAAATCTACGAATTACTTAAAGATTTCAAATATATTATTCCTCAAGGTAGCCCTATGTTTGGTATTGGAAATAAATTTCAAATTGTTTCCCTAAGCAACTGCTTCGTTATAGGCAATGAAGGAGAGAGTGACTCTTATGGTGGTATTATGAAAATGGATGAAGAGCAAGTTCAACTAATGAAACGTAGAGGTGGTGTTGGTCACGATATGTCCATGATAAGACCTAAAAACACGCCTGTAAAGAATTCAGCTCTTACGTCTACTGGTATTGTTCCTTTTATGGAAAGATACTCTAACACTACAAAAGAAGTTGCACAAGGAGGCCGAAGAGGTGCCCTTATGTTAAGTATCAGCATAAAGCATCCAGATGTGGAAGACTTTATTGATGCTAAAATGGATACATCAAAAGTTACAGGTGCTAATGTATCTGTAAAAATTGATGATGAATTTATGCGTTGTGTTAAAGAAAACAAACAATACATTCAACAATTCCCTATTGATTCCAAAAAGCCTATTCACTCTATCAAGATAAATGCTCGTTCTTTATGGAACAAAATAATTCATAATGCGTGGAAAAGCGCTGAACCTGGAGTTTTATTCTGGGACACTATTCAAAGAGAGAGTATTCCTGACTGCTACAAAGAATTCGGATTCGAGACTATTTCAACCAATCCTTGTGGAGAGATTCCTTTGTGTGCTTATGATTCTTGCAGACTATTAGCTGTAAATTTATTCAGTTATGTTGACAACGCTTTCACAAAAGATGCTTCATTTAATTTTGAATTATTCTCCTCTCACGTTATCAAAGCTCAAAGACTAATGGATGATTTGATAGATCTGGAGCTTGAAAAAGTTGACCAAATCCTTAACAAAATTGAACAAGATCCAGAAAGTGAAGAAATAAAACGAGTAGAAAAAAATCTTTGGCTTAATATAAAACTAAAATGTTTGGAAGGAAGGAGAACTGGTCTTGGTGTTACTGCTGAGGGAGATATGCTTGCAGCAATGGGATTGACCTACGGAACAGATGAAGCAACTGATTTCTCTGTAGAAATTCATAAGACATTAGCACTTTCCGCTTATCGTTCTTCTGTTATTATGGCTCAAGAAAGAGGTTCTTTCCCTATTTATGATTCTAAATTGGAAGCAAAAAATCCTATGATTCAAAGAATCAAAGAAAATGATGCTTCTCTTTATAAAGACATGACAAAATATGGAAGAAGAAACATTGCTCTTCTAACCATAGCTCCAACAGGTAGTGTTAGTATTTGTACACAAACATCTTCAGGTATAGAACCAGTATTTATGGTTGCATACAAAAGAAGAAGAAAAGTTAATCCTAATGATAAACAAGCGAAAATAAGTTTTACTGATGAACATGGACAAGCTTGGGAAGAATACAACGTTCTGCATCCAAAATTCATCACATGGGCTGAAGTAAATGGATACAATACAGAAGAAATCATACACAACTATACAGACAAACAAATAAAAGAACTAATAGAACAAAGCCCTTACAACAACGCTACAGCCAACAACATCAATTGGGTAAACAAAGTAAAGATGCAAGGCGCTATTCAAAAATGGGTGGACCATTCTATCTCTGTAACAGTTAATATTCCTAAAGAAACAACTGAAGAAATTGTTTCGCAAATTTATATGACTGCCTGGGAAAGTGGTTGCAAGGGAATGACTATCTATCGTGACGGTTCCAGAAATGGCGTTTTGGTTTCAAACAACAATACAGAAACAAACTCTTTTGCTGAGGTCAAAGCCCCAAAACGTCCAAAGAAACTAGAAGCAGAAATTATACGTTTCCAAAATGCCAATGAAAAATGGATAGCAGTTATTGGTCTTTACGAAGGACGTCCTTACGAGATTTTCTCAGGAAGAGCCGATGCATTCATAGTTCCTAACTATGTAAACAAAGGATGGATAATAAGAGTAAAAGAAGGTAATCAACCTGCTAGATACGATTTTCAATTCTTGGATCAAGATGGATTCAAGATAACAATGGAGGGATTGTCAAGACTCTTCAACAAGGAATTCTGGAATTATGCAAAACTTATTTCTGGAGTCCTTCGCCAAGGAATGCCTATAGCAAATGTAATTTCGCTTATTTCAAAACTGACTTTAGATTCAGATACTATCAATACCTGGAAAAATGGTATTGAAAGAGCACTTAAGAAATACATAAAGGACGGAACAAAAGTTGAAGGAGAAAAATGTCCTAATTGTGGTAGCGACTTAATCTTCACAAATGGTTGCAAACAATGCCCAGATTGTGGCTGGAGTAAGTGTGGCTAATGATTATGAAAAAGATTATATTTTTCCTTTTTGCTTTAATTTTGAGTAATATCTCATTTGCGCAAATAGATAACCTATTAAATACATTAGAAGATGAGGATATAAACAATGAAGCAAAAGAAGAAATATATGAACGCTTAACAGCGAGCAACAATAACCTTTATAATATAAATTCTTTAAGTCCCGAGGAGATGATACTTCTCGGGCTTAATAATTTTCAACAATTCTGCCTAACAAATTACATAAAACAAACAGGATGTATTCTTTCTTTAAACGAATTAAAATTTATAAACGGATTTGATGAAAAAACAATAGAAAGAATAAAACCTTATTTATATGCAGAACCAGTAGAGAAGAAGAAGCCTTTACGATTAGACTCCATATTTACTAATAGTAAACAAAGCATCAGGTTCCAATATCAAGAAAATCTTCATAAGCCCTACGGATACACAAGAAATGATGGTAAAGGCTATCTCGGGGAGAAATTTTCATCTTCACTTAGATATTACCTAAAATACTACGATAGACTTGAATTCTCCTTTGTAGCAGATAAAGATGCAGGGGAACCTCTTTACTCAAAAGATAAAATATATGGATATGACCATTACAACATCTCCCTAACGGTAAAAAATATTTCCAAACACATTTCACAATTTACTATTGGAGATTATAGAGTAAATATTGGAGAAGGACTTGCAATAAATCAAAGTTTTGACATTGGATATTTTTCTTCCTTTGGAGTAAAACGAAACAACAATAAAATAGTTCCTTTTAGATCAACATCTGAATATAGCTATAACAAGGGATTAGCTCTAAAAATGAATTTTGGGAACTTTGATATTTTCACATTTGGGGCCTACACACCAGTAGATTATAATGGCAGTTCAATACAACAAACAGGTTATCATAGAACAGAGAAAGAAATTGAAAATAAAAACTCTTTAACACAAACTCTCATTGGAACTAGCATACAATATCTATACAAAGGTTTTAACTTAGGAGCGACTGCACTAGCTTACCATTTTTCTGATTCTATAACTCCAAAAATAGTTTCTTATCCATATATGAAGTATTATTTTTCTGGCAAGGACAATAATATTATTTCTTTAAATAGTTCTTACT
>JAGHSX010000121.1 GCA_018065645.1 Candidatus Scybalousia scybalohippi | reverse complement strand
CGATTATATTCTTTATAAATCTTATCTAATCCATCTTTCTTTGTTTTCCATTTATTTGTATTATCATTTATCAAATCTTTATTTTTCGCATAGATTATCATATATTCATGATTAACGCCAATAAGATTTCCCGTATGCTTTTTACCCTGTTTCCAAATCATTTGAGCAATTAAATTGCTTTCTCCTAAAATTTCATCACATAAAAGTTTAAGGTTAGCCTGTTCATTATCATCTATGGATATAAAGATAACCCCTTTGTCCGACAATAAGCGTTTGGCTATACGAAGACGCTTATCCATAAAAGATAACCATTTGCTATGTCTAAAACTATCTTCTTTATCTACAAAAGAGTCATTGTAAATAAAATCTTTATTACCTGTATTGTATGGCGGATCTATATAGATAATATCTATCTTACCTTCGTGTGTATATAGTAATGGGAATAATGCTTGATAATTGTCTCCTTCTATTATTATATGATTAGGATTCTGTTGGTCTTTGGTATCGTTTAATATTCGTTTTTCTTCTAACTCTTCCAACACAGGAAGATCTTCTTTCAATTTTTCTACAACTGTTTCTGTGGAATCTTCCCATACAAGACCATATTTTTTCTGTTCACTTAACAGTTCAAGTATCTGGGATTTATCCTCATCAGACAACCCATCCACATTGAGAATAGTTTCTCTCAATGCAGTTTTATCTATCTTTCTAGACATAGTTCCACACTTTTTGCGAATGCTTATCAATTCAAGGCTCACGGGCAACCATAAGGCAACAAAAAAGCGTGGAAGTTGTTCTTATCCACGCATTGAGGCCCTGAGATTGCCCGTGAAACTAGATAAGCCACATCCACGCTAGGCGCAGACGTTTAACTGACTTATTCAATAGTTTCACTCTTTTTTGAAATTTCTCAGGTTTCAATGCAGTGCCGAATAAATAGCAAACGCTATGTTAATAATATGTATTTATTTAATATGTTTCTTTACTCTATATATTTCTACAATAAGTTTATTATTTTTATTTGTTCCAAAGATACAAAGAAAAGACAAAAGAAAGAAATTTATTTCTATCATAGCATAGAAACAGCGTTTTAGCAAATCAAAATCAAGTTTTAATAATCTAAAATGAAGAGTTAAAATTTTGCAAGTCCGATTTGCAAGGTCTGCAAGTCCGACTTGCAGATATTTTAAATCGGATTTGTAAAGAAATAAAACGCTGTTTCCAGGGAAAACATATCAAAAGACAGAATGAATATAAGCACAAAAAAAAGTAGCCACTTGGTTGAGTGGCTACTTTTTTACTAAGTGTTATAGTCCAACTATTCTTCTGGTTGAACGTTAATCAAAACATCATTTTTACTAACGTTTTGTCCTGCTTCTATATTTACCTTTTCAACAACGCCATCTACATTTGAACAGATGCTGTTGTCCATTTTCATAGCGTGAAGAGTACAAAGAGCTTGTCCTTTCTTTACTTTTTCACCTTCTTTTACAAGAACGTTAACGATAGTTCCTGGAATGAAAGCGTAAACTTCACCTGGTGCTACTTCAATATAAAGTTGTCTATAATGTTTTTTTAATTCTGCCATTTTATACTCCTTTCTTTTTAGAATGGTGGTAAACCATGTTTCTTTTGAGGGTTGCTTACTTGTTTATTCTTTGAAACTTCTAACGCATGAAGTATGTATTGACGAGTTTCACTTGGTTGGATTACTGCATCAACGTATCCGTATGAAGCAGCTACATATGGATTAGCGAATTTCTGACGGTATTCGTTAATCTTTTCTTGTCTAGTCTTGTTAGGATCTGAAGATTCTTTGATTTCCTTACGGAATACTACGTTAGCAGCACCTTCTGGTCCCATAACAGCGATTTCTGCTGTTGGCCAAGCGAAAACGAAATCTGCTTTCAAGTGAGTTGAACACATAGCAATGTAACCACCACCATAAGCTTTTCTCAAGATAACAGTAATCTTTGGAACTGTAGCTTCTGAGAAAGCATAAAGGATCTTAGCTCCGTGACGGATAACGCCTGCATGTTCCTGATTGATACCAGGTAGATAACCAGGCATATCTTCCAATGTAATCAATGGAATATTGAATGCATCACAGAAACGGATGAAACGAGCAGCCTTGTCTGATGCGTTGCAGTCTAGTACACCTGCCATAGCATTTGGTTGGTTAGCAACAAAACCTACTGTATCTCCATTCATACGAGCGAAACCTATAACTATGTTTGGAGCAAACAACTCTTGGATTTCCAAGAATTCTGAACCATCAGACATAGATCTTATGATGTTTCTAATATCGTATGGTTTTGCAGGATCTGCAGGGAAGATAGAGTTAATCTTGTAAGTCTTTGCATCTGGTTTCTTAGTTGCAAATGTCTCTGCTTTCTTTGTATTGTTCCAAGGAATGTATGTAAACAAAGATTTGATTTGTTCAAAACATTCTTGTTCGCTTTCTGCAAAGAAGTGAGCATTACCAGATATTTCTGCATGAACTCTTGCACCACCAAGGTCTTCTTGTGATATTTCCTCACCAAGAACAGTCTTGATAACGTCTGGTCCTGTGATAAACATCTTAGATATTTTATCTACTACGAACACGAAGTCTGTCAAAGCAGGAGAATAAACTGCTCCACCAGCACAAGGTCCTAAGATAACAGAGATCTGAGGGATAACACCACTGGCCATTGTGTTACGATAGAAAATATCGCCATAACCTGCCAATGCGTTAACACCTTCCTGGATTCTAGCACCACCTGAGTCGTTGATACCGATGATAGGAGTCTTCAACTTCATAGCGTGATCCATTATCTTACATATTTTTTGTGCATGCATGTAGCCTAGAGAACCTCCAGCTACTGTGAAATCTTGCGCATAAATACAAACAGGGTAGCCACAGATAGTACCAGTTCCTGTAACTACACCGTCACCTGGCAAGATTTTCTTGTCCATATCGAAATCTTTTCCTGAATGCTGAACAAAGAGGTCATATTCATGGAAAGAACCTTTATCTAACAATGAAAGGATTCTTTCTCTGGCTGTCATCTTACCAGTGGCTTTCTGCTTTTCAATAGCTTTCTCACCACCGCCTTGAAGAGCTTCTTGCATCCTCTTTTTCAGGTCTTGAGTTTTACTGTTTATTGACATCTTTTAAAAAATTTTAGTCCACACTTAAAACATTAAGATGCAAAGTTACATCTTTTTTTTTAAATAAGTTGCTTTTTAGCGTCAAAACTAGGCTTTAACTAATCTATCCTCTGTTCTTTCCATTCTCCCTCGAAATAGGACAAATGAGTAAAACCTATTGTTTTTATTGTATCCAAAGCCTCCTGATAAAACAAATCTGTCTCATCTGCTTTGTGACAATCTGTGCTTATAGTAATTTTAATATTCTTTTCCTTCAATATTTCCAACCATTTTACTGATGGGTAGAAATCTGTGTGTCTTTTCTTGTAAAGTCCTCTTGTGTTTACCTCAACGATTGTGTCATTTTTCTTTACAATATCTATCAGCTCTCTTACCATTTCCTCATACCAAGGAGTCTCGTTGGTAAAATATCTTCCCTTGTTGTGCATAGTTATCTTATCACAATGTCCTAGCACGTCAGGAGTATTTATTTCCAACATTCTTATCTGCTGTGTAAAGAAAGCCTCGCAGGCTCTTCTGATATCGTTGTCAAACAATTCCTTCAACTCTCTGTCGTATATATCTGGATCATGTCCGTCTATAAACCAAGAGTCAAGAGAATCATTATGCTCTTTTACCTGGTGCACACTACCAATAAAGTAATCCAAACCATAATCTTTGGACTGCTCTCTTATATTCTCCATCATATCTGTTATGAAATCTATCTCCATTCCCAGATAAAGATGAATTCTGTCAGAGTAAATATCTTTCAGTCTTTTAAACTCTAAAAGATATTCCTGTACTCTCTCTGGCTTTATTGCAAATTTGTTTTCAAATGGAACTGGTGCGTGAGAAGACACTCCCCAATGAGTAAAGCCTCTATCTATCGCAGCAAGCAGTATTTCTTCCATACTACTCTTTCCATCACAAAAACTACTATGAGAATGATAATTAGTCTTAAACATTTCTTTCTATCTGCAACAATTCTTATAATTCTTTCTTTACTACCAAATACAATTTATCGTTACGTCTTACTACCTCACTGGTTGGCATAGAGAAATATTCACCTTTCTCTGTCTTTTCTACAGGCTTCAAATCCACACGGATTTCTTCTGCCTTACCTTCGTAAACGCCTGTTGTAGGTCCTATAATGTAGAATTCGTCTCCAAGTTTAAACTCCCCACTTTCCATTCTTATTTCTGCCACATTGAGTTTCTTGAAGTAGTTAGTAACAGTTCCTACGAAGACTTTTGTAGTGGTTGCCTGTGAACCATATTTCTCAGTCCATTCTCCTACTTTTCTTCCAAGGTAATATCCATCCCAGAAGTCTCTATTGTAGACTTTCTTCAAGTCCTCATTCCACTGTTCCAGTTTTTCTTCTGTCCAAGTACCTTCGCAGTAAGCTTTGACAGCTTCCTTATATGTTCTAACTACAACTTTTACATATTCTGGACTTCTGCCTCTACCCTCTATCTTAAACACTCTAACGCCTGCATCTATTATCTTACCAATGAAATCCAGAGTCTTCAAATCCTTTGGTGACATAATGTATTTGTTGTCAACCATAAGTTCTGTACCTCCGTCCATATCTGTAACCTTATATGGTCTTCTGCAAAACTGAAGGCAAGCTCCTCTATTGGCACTCATATTGGCATTGTCCAAAGAAATATAACACTTACCACTGACAGCCATACACAAAGCACCATGAACAAAACATTCTATACGTACCAGTTCTCCTTTTGGTCCTCTTATGTTCTGCTCTGCTATCTGCTGTGTAATACTTTTCACTTTATCAAGACTAAGTTCTCTGGCTGTAACTATCACATCAGCAAACTTGGAATAGTATTTAACAGCTTGTATGTTTGAGACATTGCATTGAGTTGAAAGATGTATCTCTTGTCCTATCTCATTAGCGTATGAAATAACAGCCATATCTGAAGCGATGATTGCAGACACTCCACTCTCTTTGGCAGTATCCACCACCTGTTTCATATACTCTATCTCTTCATCGTATATGACTGTATTTACTGTCAGGTAGGTTTTGACATTGTTTTCTTTGGCAATAGAACAAATGTTCTTAAGGTCTTCCAAGTTGAAATTGTTGGCAGAATGACTACGCATATTCAACTGACCAACGCCAAAGTACACACTATCTGCTCCTGCATCTATGGCAGCCATCAAGCTCTCATAGCTACCTACTGGAGCCATTATCTCTATCTCGTTAGCATTCATTGCTTATATCTTTCCTATAATATCTTTTATGTTGTCTATATGATGTCTGTCCAGATAGTCAGACAAGCCATCTATGATTTCCATAGTAACTTTTGGGTTAAGGAAGTTGGCAGTACCAACTTCAACAGCAGAAGCACCTACCAAAAGAAATTCTATAGCATCTGTAGCATTTTGTATTCCACCCATACCTATAACCGGGATATCCACATTGTGTGATACTTGCCAAACACAACGCAAAGCCACAGGCTTAACAGCAGGACCTGACATTCCTCCAGTAATAGTAGAGATGATAGGTTTTTGTCTTTCTGCATCTACAGCCATAGCCAACAAAGTATTTATCAAAGATACAGAATCTGCTCCTGCCTTTTCTACAGCTTGAGCTATCTCTACTATGTTGGTAACGTTTGGTGTAAGTTTTACTATAAGGTGTTTTTTGTAAACCTTTCTAACCTCAGAAACAACTTCAAAAGCCATATCTTTGTTTACTCCAAAACCCATACCTCCTTTTTTCACATTAGGACAAGAGATATTAAGTTCTATAGCAGGAATATCTTCCAAATCGTTTACCATTGAGGCTACCTTACAATATTCATCTATGCTGGAGCCTGAAACATTTACTATGGTGTTTTCATTTATTCCTTTTATTCTTGGATAAATATTGTTGCAGAAATATTCTACACCTTTGTTTTGTAGGCCTACTGCATTTATCATACCAGCAGGAATCTCTGCCAGACGAGGATAAGCATTACCTTCTCTTCTCTCGCCTGTTGTACCTTTTACAACTATACCACCAAGACGGGAAACATCTATAAAATCACTATATTCTTCTCCAAAACCAAATGTTCCTGAAGCAGTCATCACAGGATTTTTCAGTTTAAGAGAACCTATATTTACATTTAATCTTTTATCTTCCATAATCAACAAGTATTACCAAATCTCTTTGGAGTCAAACACTGGTCCATCTGTACAAACGCATACATTGTGACCTTCTTTATTTTCATTAACACAGCATAAGCAAGCACCTATTCCACAAGCCATACGGTTTTCCAGTGAAACATAACAGGTCTTACCCATTTGTTGTGCCATCATAGCTACAGCTTTCATCATAGGAGTAGGACCACAAGTGTAAATAACATCAAAGTCTGAATTCATCAAAGAGTTTTGTGTCACCAATCCTTTCTCTCCCACGCTGCCGTCTTCTGTGGATATGCTTAGATTACATACAGCATTGTATCTGTTTGTCAAGAACAGTTGTTCATTGGTTCTTGCTCCTATTATCATGTTTGATTTTATTCCTTTGCGATGAAACTGTTTTGCTAGAAGATACAAAGGTGCAGTACCTACACCGCCTCCTATAAGCAAAGGTTTTTCTCCCTTCAACTCAAAGCCATTACCCAAAGGGAATACTATGGAAAGTGTTTCCCCTTTCTTTACACCAGACAGTTCCTTAGTCGCCTTTCCTATCTTCTGCACTACAAGATATAGATAGCCTTCTTCTACATCTACATCGTGTATGCTTATAGGACGACGAAGTATTCTGTCCTGAACACCTTTCACCTCAACATTTACAAATTGCCCTTGTTTTACATCTTCCAATGACACAGGACTCTTTAGTTTCAACAAAAAGCAATGAGGATTCAATACCTTGTTATCCTCTACTATAAAATTCTCTACCTTCTTCATTACTTAAAAATAGAATTGTTTTTCGTTCTTCAGTTTTCCACAATGTTTGCCTTGCAGAAAATTTCAGCAAAGTTAAACAAAAATCTCCTAATAGCAAAGATTATAGATAGGGAACAAACAAAAGCAATAAAAAAAGAAGACCTCTTGAGTCTTCTTTTTCACTTTATTTTATCTTTTTCTTACTTCTTTTTCCTCTCTCTATTCCTTAACAATCTTCTTCGTATGATTTCCTTCCGAGGTTCTTATCGAAACAAGATACGTTCCTTTCTCCAAATCCGATATTGGAATAGTAACTTTCTTGCCTTTTACCTTCAAATTCTTTTGTGCTACTCCAAGTGTATTACTTATTTCTATTCTTTC
>JAGHSX010000072.1 GCA_018065645.1 Candidatus Scybalousia scybalohippi | reverse complement strand
TTTCTATACTATCATCAAAAGAGAGTTGATAATCTTAGAATAAATGGAGGAGAAGATTGGAATAACATTGCAGATAGCCCAAAGAAATTATGATTTGTTTGTAAAAAAGGAAGAAGAAGAAATCTTTAGACAGGCTACTGATACTATAAACTCTACTATGTCTGCGTATGCAAGCAAGAAAGCATATAGAGACAGACAAGATTTAATGGTAATGGTGTTGTTGCAAGCAATGGTTTCCAATAAGAAAATGGAGTTAAGATTAAAAGACTTTGCTGAGCAAGATTGTCAGAAAGTGAAAAAGATAGACAATTTATTGGATAGTATATTGAAACAATAAGATATAGAGTTTCAAAAACTAGGATATTTTAAGATACGTTATTTGAAATAAGATATAGCTGCGTCGGGTGAGGATAACAGTTCGCAAACTCAACAGTTAATATACAGAAACGGGTTAGCCTCAGGTCAAAGGAAATCAGGCCTCACTCCTTATGGAGTCCTTACGGACAGTGGAAGATTGATGTTGGCGGGCGCCTAAATCATTCATAATAGGGTTTTGCGCTAAACTCCTATGTCCTTCATCGCGGTGCAGCTTCTTTCTTTAATCATATTATCATATTTTATTTCTTTAATGCCGATATTGATACATCAACATTATGAGCGTAGTATTATATATCGTTATCGCAATCGTAGCATTTGGAGTAGGACTCCTTGTTGCTAGCACTTTAATGCGTTCTACCCTATTGAAAAAGAGTGAAGGCATAATCAAGGAAGCTGAAAACAAAGCTGAAATCATCAAAAAAGAAAAAATGCTCCAAGCCAAGGAGAAATTTCTTCAACTGAAGAGTGAACACGAAAAAGAATGTCAGGAAAGAAACAATCGTGTTCAACAAAACGAGAACAAATTGCGTCAAAAAGAGCAAGCCTTTAATAAAGAAGTAGAAGAACTAAAGAAAAAAGGACAAGAGTTCAACGCTGCTAAAGAACAACTGAAAAAACAAGCAGATCGTCTTACTGTTCGCCAACAAGAAGTTGAAAAAACTTACCAAGAAAGCGTACAAAAACTAGAACAAATTGCTGGTCTTAGTGCTGAAGAAGCCAAAGCTCAACTTGTAGAGACTTTGACTGAAGAAGCTAAGAGCGACGCCATGGGTAAGATAATGGAAATAGTGGAAGAAGCTAAGATGACTGCAAACCAACAAGCTAAAAAGATTGTTGTTGAATCTATTCAAAGAACTGCAGCTGAAACAGCTATAGAAAATACAGTTTCTGTATTCAACTTAGAAAATGAAGAAGTAAAAGGTAGAATCATCGGCCGTGAAGGTAGAAACATTCGTACACTTGAAAACCTAACAGGTGTAGAAGTTATCATAGACGATTCTCCTGACGCTATACTATTATCTTGCTTTGACCCTGTAAGAAGAGAAGTAGCTCGTTTGTCTTTACACAAATTGGTCACTGACGGACGTATCCACCCTGCAAGAATAGAAGAAGTTGTTGCTAAAACTAAGAAACAAGTTGACCAAGAAGTAATGGAAGTTGGTAAGAGAACTTGTATAGACCTTGGTATCGTAAACCTTAACCACGAACTTGTAAGAATGGTTGGTAAGATGAAATATCGTTCTTCTTATGGTCAAAACCTTCTTCAACACTCTAGAGAAGTTGCAAACCTATGTGCAACTATGGCTGCAGAACTTGGACTTAATCCTAAGATTGCCAAAAGAGCAGGTTTGTTACACGATATAGGTAAAGTTCCAGATGATGAGCCAGAACTTCCACACGCAATACACGGAATGAAGCTTGCTGAAAAATTCAAAGAAAAACCAGAAATATGCAATGCTATTGGTGCTCACCACGATGAAATAGAAATGTCTAGCCTTTACGCTCCTATTGTTCAAGTTTGTGACGCTATCTCTGGTGCAAGACCTGGTGCAAGACGTGAAGTTGTAGAAGCATACATCAACAGATTGAATAAATTGGAAGAATTGGCTATGTCATACAATGGTGTATTGAAAACATACGCTATCCAAGCTGGTAGAGAATTGAGAGTAATAGTTTCAGCAGATAAGATCTCTGATCAAGAAGCTACTCAACTTTCATTTGACCTATCAAAGAAGATTCAAACTGAAATGGTATTCCCTGGAATGATAAAGGTAACAGTTATTCGTGAGACAAGAGCTGTTAACTACGCTAAATAAAATACACAACTAAATTTAACAACAGACTTAAACAACTAACACAGAAGTTTAAGTCTGTTTTTTTATATCTTAAAATCAAAAAAGATTCACAAAAAATCATTGGAACAAAACTTAGTTTTGAAGAGAAATTGTTTGTTTATTTTAAATGAATTGCGTATTTTTGCAATTACTATTGGAAACAATGGCAGAGAATACAGAAAAAGTTAAACAACAATAAAAATATACTAAAATGTTTTCAAAAGATACATACGTTCAAAGACGTAAACAATTATGCAAAGACGTTGAAAAAGGTCTTATACTTATAGTTGGAAACTCTGATGTTTCTTTCAACTATCCTGCAAACCAATACACATTCCGTCAAGATAGTACTTTCCGTTATTTCTTTGGATATGATATTCAAGGATTGATAGGTGTCATAGATGTAGAAAGCGGAGAAGAATATCTGTTTGGTGAAGAAGTTGATATGGACGATATCATATGGACAGGTCCTATTCCATCTATCAGCGAAAGAGCAGAAGCTATAGGCGTAAAAAATACTGGTAACATAAAGGATTTACGCAACCTTATGGATAAATCTGTTTTCGCTGGAAGAAAAGTACATTATGTTCCACCTTACAGAGCTGAAAACGTAGAATTCATAGCAGACATACTTCATCTTGACTATCGTTTTGTTCAGGCATACGTTTCTACAGAATTGATTGCTGCTTGTGTAAAACAACGTTCTATAAAGAGTGAAGAAGAAATAGTAGAAATAGAAAAAGCTCTTGATACAGCTTATACTATGCACACTACTATGATGCATATGGCTGCTAAGGAAGGAACATATGAATATCAAATAGCAGGAACAATGGAAGGCATAGCTCTTGCAGGTGGCGGTCCTGTTTCCTTCCCTATCATTCTTACCACTCATGGAGAAATCCTTCACGGACACGATCATTCTCTTCAAATCAAAAAAGGCAGAATGATTGTATCAGATGCTGGATGTGAAAATCCTATGGGATATTGTTCAGACATCACTCGTTCTGTTCCTGTAGGTGGAAAATTTGATGCAAGACAAAAGGCAATATACGAAGCAGTTCTTTCTGCACAATTACTTGTTCCTACTCTTTCAAAACCAGGAATAAAATATTCTGAAATACACCTTGCTGCAGTTGAGCAACTAGGTAGAGCTTTGAAAGAAATAGGTCTTATGAAAGGCGACATTCACGAAGCTGTAATGCAAGGAGCTATGGGTATGTTCATGCCTCACGGACTTGGTCACATGATGGGTCTTGACGTTCACGATATGGAAAACTATGGTGAAAACTATGTTGGCTACGACAAAAAGAATGTACGCTCTACTCAATTTGGTTTGGCTTCTCTACGTTTGGGAAGAGAACTACAAGAAGGATTTGTTCTTACAGATGAACCAGGATGTTACTTCGTTCCAGCACTTATTGACCAATGGAAAGCAGAAAAGAAATGTGCTGACTTTATCAACTACACCGAAGTTGAGAAATTCAAAGACTTTGGTGGCATAAGAATAGAAGACGATTTGCTTATCACAAAAGATGGTTGTCGTTTCCTAGGCAAATACATACCAAAGACTGTTGAAGAAATCGAAAACGAAATGGCTAAATAATTATAGCCTTATGTAATATGACAAAAAAAATTGTTTTCATATTTATTTTACTGAGCGTAAGCATTAACTTGCTTTACGCTCAGTTTGTTTACGAGAATAGAGTTTACTCTCCTATCATCAAAACTGTAATATTGGAACAGAGTGGCAATACTTTGTCAGATCCTGTCATTTATTTGAATAGTCATAAAAAACTTAAACTAAGTTTTGATGAACTATCCGAAGAAACACATAGATACGAATACACCTTGATTCATTGTGAGGCAGACTGGACAGAGAGTGACCTGGATCAAAGTCTTTACATAGAAGGTTTTGAAACACAAAAAATTGAAGGTTTTGAAAACTCATTCAACACCATTCAAAGATTTGTACACTATTCTCAAAACATTCCTTCCAACGATATGACAATAACAAAGTCTGGAAACTATATTGTCAAGGTTTTTGAAGAAGGAAATCCAGACAAAGTCATCCTTACCCGCAGATTCTATTGCGTAGATGACAAATCCAACATTGCTGTGGAAGTAAAACCATCAATAGATGTTTCCATCATGCATACACACCAAGATGTAAACGTAAAAGTCGAAGGAAAGAATGGGTATTTCTTCCAGAATCCAGATGAATACATGAAAGTTGTCTGCGTTCAAAATGGCAGAGAAGATTTAAAACATCTTTTGAAAGCAAGAGGAACTTCTGGCGCAAGCATAGATTTTTCTTTTGACAGAAGCAACCAGTTTCCTGGAGGCAATGAATTCAGGTACTTTGATTTTACTTCTTTAAGATACAAGACTCCTTATGTGGCAAAGTTAGACTATTTCAACGGAGAAAATCAAGTTTTTCTTCGCCCAGAGAAAGACAGAAAGACTTTAGCTTATGCTACAGACAAGGATTTTAATGGAGACTTCTTTGTAAGAAATGAGTACAACGAAGACAACGCTACCTATAGTGACTACGCTTGGGTACATTTCACTCTACCAAAAGAATACAGTCTCGAAGGTTCTTATTACGTAGTTGGATCTATGACAGACTGGAGAATGAGCGAACAAAACAAGATGACTTTTGATAACAACGCTTATCACCTTTCTCTATATCTAAAGCAAGGTATCTATAGTTATCAAATACTATTTGCTCCAACATCTGAGACTAACGCAACAGCCATGGTTGAAGGAAATCATTCTGAAACCAACAACGTCTATAAAGTATTTATCTACTACAAAAACTTTTCTGACAACTACGATGAACTCGTAGGATTTTCTTCTGTAGAATACAGAAAATAATTTTTATCATTCATTAACATAAAAACTAAAAACCTCAGAAGTAAAGTTACAACTACCTCTGAGGTTTTGTCTTGAAAGCAAATATTTTCTTTATCTAATAACTATCTTCTGAGTTTTGATTCCTTCATCTGTTTTTACTCTTATAATGTAAGCACCACTTATAGTTTTTAGATCAAACTTATAATTATTACCTGTCACTTCTCTAGCATAAACCTTTTGTCCAAGAGTATTACAAACCTCTACATATTTCAAGTTTTCTCCGTAAACACTTATCTTTCTATTGTCGTTCCAGATAGTAACATCTGCTTCTGTTTGTGTCCTTGTCACCACGTCTGTAATACCTACACTACCTGTTTTCTTACAGAAACGTATCTTGTATTTTCCTAGATTATAGCCTTGCTCCAGAATCAGATGAGCCACATCTCTATAGTAAGTTGTATCAAAATAAGACCAAATACTATTACTTTCTCTCATAAGAATTGTATCGACAGTAAGTTTATTTATAATTGTATCTGTCCTTGCATCCATAAGAAATACATCTATACTATCATGTTCACTAACTAAAGAGAATGAAACTTCACAAGATTTGTTTGCATTAAATCCTATAGGTGCATCGTATGGCAATCTGTTGAAACCGTTGTGCCATATATATTCTCCATTTACTATAAAGAATGGTTCTGCTGCATATTTTTCTGCTGAAGACAACATAGCATAAGTGTCTGTGCTGTCAAAATGATTTCTAGCTTCAGGTGTATACAAAGCAGTTAGATTAGAACATAAACCTATATTGGTTTTATCATAACACAAAAACTTCATTTCAGAAGAAGGTTGATTTGTACTCTTTTGTTTTTTTATCTTTGATTTTGAAGAAGGATTTTCGACATCTTCTATAGGAGAACTATGTAATGGAACATAATCATATCCATAAAGTGATTCTTCAGATATTACTCCTCCTAACTGTGTCTGACTTTCTGTAATTCCTACCATAAAACCATCCCCAGCATAAATATAATTGTTAGTTGTTTCCTCAGTTAAGGGAATCCACTGAGCATTGTTATATCCATCAACCAAATATTTATAGATAGTGTTGCCCTGTATTAGGCCACTGCCTTTTAATTGTTCAATCAAGGCTTTTGTATCCAACATTGCTGTAAATGGATTTGCAAGTGAGAACCATTTAGCTGAAATTATAGAAGTCCCACTTCCAGAGGTATTAGGAGTTCCTAAATTTTCTAAATTAGAAATATAATTATCAAGACTATCATTAAGATAGTTATCAGTATATGCCTTTACTTTACCGACTTGATATAAAATAGGTTTAGAACTTGTTTCTGTTTCAAAATCCCACCAACCATAACCAATATAAGGATGAACTGTATTGTATGACCAAGCAAAAATACCTTTTCCATAATCCAAAGTTTCATTAGAATACAGATAATTAGTATCTGAAGTACCATCCCCTCTTCCAGTTTTCCAGTTGTTTATCGTATAATCAAACTCTACTGCAGCAAAGTCATTATTTTCTTCTGTATTTGAAAGGAAATTAACTTTTCTGTCCATAGGCATGCCATTCCAACCATTTTCCATATCCTCTATAGCAGTTATACCTATAAGAGCCCAATTTTCCAAAGGAAGGCCTTTCTGAAATTTTACTATCTTCCCTTCCAATTGACCTCCTTTATCATAGATTCCACCATTACCGATTACTTGATCTATAACAATTGGATTTTCTTTGGTTCCCATCGCTGTTAGTTTATAATAAGCACTATATTCTGAGATTCCAGATATCTTATCAAGACCTATATGTCCTATTTCATCTCTATAAGTCTGTTTTTTCGTATCGGTGTATGCTTCCCAGCCTAAATACATGTATTTATATCCTTCCCCAGGTGTTGGAGTTTGTTCATATCCTTTATTTGTTATTAGGATAATATTAATTCCACCTTCTGTCTTTTCATTAAATCTGTAATATCTGTCAACATCTCCTGTAATATGGTAGTAATAGTCTGTTTTAGGCAATGTTCTTGTTCCAGGACCAACTTTTGTGTATGTAATACCATCATCTGTAGTATATACATTTTCAGAATTAAAGCATGTCTGAGCAGATATTGTCTTATTTTCTACTGCTGTATTATCATCTCCATACTCTATATGCTGCTCATACATTTTAGAACATACCTTGTCTATTTTCTCCGCCTCTGTCAATCCATCAAATCCAGAGAAATACAATGTCATATCATCCAAATCTTCTATATTAGGCAAAACAAGATTTTGATCCACAGGAACTGCTCCTGATAATTGATTAGCAAGATGATCCAAAACTGCTTTATCTCTTGAATTTGTTTTATCGAAAGATACACCTTTATTTATATAACAGAAGTCTGGTATCTTGCCTTCAAGGAGTGTTTTTACAAAATCTTTAAATGAAAGGCCATCTTCTGGATTTAAGACTCTATTACCTTCTCCATAGTGATCATTGTGGTCATTCTGACCAAGTCCCGGCATTATCGCTCCACCATTGTCTGGCAACTGATTATTACTAACCGTATTATCTATAAGCGTTTTATCATTATCCTCAATGTAACCATCTCCAATTATGCCACCAGACTTTTCACTTCCTTCTATAACATTGTTTCCAGAAAAAGAACTTTGAATAATACCATCAGAAACATCATCGCTAGTAGTATTACCCCCAATTATTGATTTTACTCCGTCTGTAGACCCTCCTGCTATTCCTCCTGCATTTTTTCCTCTGATTTCACTATTAGTGACAGAACAATTAATTATATGTGCATATCCTACTATCCCTGCAATAGCGCCTGCATATTGGTTATCACCACTAGTAATTCTACAATTAGTCATATTTAGATTTTTCACATAAGCCCTATGATTTTCATCAGGTCCACTAAGATGCCCGAATAAACCTGACACATTATTTGCTGTTATCATTTCAAAATTTGAAATAGTATGATTATCTCCGTCAAATGTCCCTGCAAAAGGAACATTTATTTTTTTGAATGAACTTTCTATTAAGTTTAAATTCCAAAAAAGAGCTCTATATGTTACTTTATATGAAGAATAAGTTCCTATTGGATTAAATAAAGCTGACAACGGAAGAGTTGAAACTCCATCATAGTATTCATAGTCAAAATTTTCGGTTATTGTTGCGTAAGGAAGCTGACTATAAGTAGACCATTGTGCCTGTTCCGTAAAATTATGCGTAGTAGTTGTTGTCTCATTAACTTGGCATATATTTTTGTAAGAAATGCCTCCGATTATTCTATCCTCACCTCTAATATCATCTACGACACACTCTACTATATATGGATCGTTATTTGTTTTTGATTGCAATATATGTTGAGAACTATGAACATTTTCTGGTGTAATAGTACCTCCAGAAAGTGTTGCATGCATTGTTTCAGTACATTTTACAAAAGGACCTGCAACTCGTTCTCCCATATCTATATCTGCTGTCATCTTGAAATGAGCATTGTAGTAGTAATCATTCGAACCTGTTCCATATTTGGCTTGGGAATTTACTGCATTGGAAAATGCTATCAAATCTTCTGGTGTAGAGATTAAAAATGGAGATGACTCTGTACCGCTGCCATCAAAGTGGTAGTCAAATTCATATACTTTTGACTGCGAAGATTTTTTCTTAGGTCCCTGTGTAGAAATCCTGACTCTAGTTGTGTCTACATTGTCTGCTGAGAAATAATCTCTCCAAACAGAATTTGTTGATATTTCCTGAGCATTAGACCACAAAACACTTAGGATAAAGATAATCAACAAATGTGTTCTCTTTTTCATGTTCTTTATAAAATTTAATAT
>JAGHSX010000159.1 GCA_018065645.1 Candidatus Scybalousia scybalohippi | reverse complement strand
GGTAAGATAC
The DNA here is from genome assembly GCA_018065645.1 of Candidatus Scybalousia scybalohippi. GTDB lineage: Bacteria > Bacteroidota > Bacteroidia > Bacteroidales > P3 > Scybalousia_A > Scybalousia_A scybalohippi. The sequence goes on along the minus strand of JAGHSX010000159.1, from coordinate 4,536 downwards.
TATTTCCTTTTACAAAACAAAATTAGTAAAATTTTTGATATGAAACAAGAAATTGATATAAAAAATATTGCTAAGCAAACCATAGAGCAGGAATCTGACGCAATAGCTCAGTTGGTAAACTATATAGATGATGATTTTGAGAAAGTATGCAAGCTTATTTTCTCATCAAAAGGTAGAGTTATTATAACAGGAATAGGTAAGAGTGCAAACATTGCAACTAAGATAGTTTCTACTCTTAATTCAACAGGAACTCCTGCTTTGTTTATGCACGCAGCAGATGCAATTCACGGAGATTTGGGAATGATTCAGAAAGAGGATGTTGTGATTTGTATAAGCAAGAGCGGAAATACTCCAGAAATAAAGGTACTTGTTCCTTTGATAAAAGCTACAGGCTGCCCTTTGATTGCTTTGGTGGGAGATACATCTTCAGCATTGGCAAATGGAGCAGACTACATCCTTAACACTTATGTAGATAAAGAAGCAGACCCAAACAATCTTGCACCTACTTGCTCTACTACAGCACAGCTTGTAATGGGTGATGCTTTGGCAGTAACTCTTTTGAATATGAGAGGCTTTACTTCAAAGGATTTTGCAAAATACCATCCAGGAGGAAGTCTTGGAAAGAGATTGTATCTAAGAGTTTCAGATTTGTATGTCAATAATGAAAGACCTCAAATATCTCTTTCAACACCACTGAATGAAGCTTTGATAGAAATAACAAGTAAGAGACTTGGTTGTGCAGCTGTTGTGAATGAAGGAAAGATTAAAGGTATAATAACAGATGGAGACTTAAGGAGAATGCTTAACAAGCAGATGTCTTCTATGCAGATGAATATACCTGCAGAAGAGATAATGACAAAATCTCCTAAAACAATACAGCCAGAAGCCTTCGCTGTACAGGCTTTTGAGAAGATGAGAGACAATCATATTACTCAACTTTTGGTTACAGATGCAGAAGAAAATTATCTAGGAGTTATACACATTCACGACCTTATTCAAGAAGGAATAATCTAAATAACAGAAAGCTATGTTTAAGAAAATCCCACATACGTACGTAATAATCTTTGTTCTAATAATCTTTGCAGCACTTGCAACGATATTTGTGCCAGCAGGAGAATTCAACAGAGTAGAAGCTCCTACGGCTTCTGGCAAAATCATCAATCAAATTGTTCCAGGAACATTTCATTACGTAGATGCAGCTCCGCAGACTTGGCAGATAATGTCTGCTTTCTTTAAAGGATTTCAAAAAGCACCAGCAATCATTGCATTTATCCTTATACTAGGGGGTGCTTTCTGGATTCTTAATGAAACAGGAGCTATCAATATGGGAGTACAAACATTTTTAAAAAAATCTTCTTCTTTGGAAAAACATAAAATATTCAGAATGATTGGGGTTAATAACCTTATAATCATTCTTATTATGGTTATGTTTTCTTTGTTTGGGGCGATATTCGGAATGAGTGAGGAGACAATAGCCTTTGTGGCTATCTTTGTGCCACTGGCAATCAGTATGGGCTATGATAGTATTACAGGGGTATGTATGTGTTTTCTTGCAGCAGGACTGGGTTTTGCGGGTTGTGTACTTAACCCTTTTACTCTTGGAATTGCTCAAGATATTGCAGGAATAAAGATGTTTTCAGGAATAGAATATAGGCTTCTGATATGGTTTGTTATGACTGGCGTCGGTATTGCTTTTGTCCTATTGTATGCGAATAAAATCAAGAAGAATCCTACTAAATCTATAATGTATCAGGAAGATGAGTACTGGAGAAAGAATCAAAACTCTTCTGAAGATATGCAGACAATAAAAGCTTCAAAGACTAGCTGGCTTACATATGCTTTGTTGGCAGTTGTGCAAGTGGTTTTCTGTATCTCTCTTGCTGTAGGAGGAATAGAAACTAAGGATTATGTAGTAATAGGTTTTACAATATCGTATCTTCTTCTTGGTTATTTTATGCTGAAGAAAAGTATGCAGATGTTTTCTTTGAATATCTTACTGTTTACAATCATTTATCTGGTAGTAGGAGTTATGGGATTTGAATGGGGATTTACAGAAATTGCAGCTTTATTCTTCACAATGGCAATAGCAAGTGGAATGGCTCTAGGAAAAAATGCTTCAGATATATCCAAACTCTTTATTGCTGGAGCAAAAGATATTCTTTCTGCAGCCTTGGTAGTTGGTCTTGCAAGTGGTATAATAGTAATACTGGAAGACGGAAAGATAATAGATACTCTTCTTTATTCAGTAAGCAATGGAATTCAGGGTAGTGGAAAAACTGGAGCACTTACAATAATGTATGCTTTTCAGACAGCACTCAATGCTGTTATTACTTCAGGAACAGCGAAAGCTGCTATGCTTATGCCTATGTTTAGAGAGATTTCTAGTATAGTAGGAGTAAGTCTTCAAAGTACAGTTACAGCTTTTCATATAGGAGACGGATTAACAAATCTTCTTACACCAACATCTGGAGTGCTTATTGCAGTATTGGGTGTAGCAAGAGTTCCTTACACAAAATGGGTTAAGTTTGCTTGGAAATTTATACTTGGAATGGTCGTTTTGGGGTGGTTGCTATTGTTGCCAACATTGTATATCTCTTTACCGAATTTCTAGACAAAAGGGTACAAAAAAGGTTGACGTGAAATGAAAGAAACGGCAATCTTGATTAAGGGACAATTTTAGAATAAATATAAAGCTTAGATTGCTAATTCAAATAATAATATTAGGCACAATATTACTTAAATTTTGTTTTACGCCAACCTCCAAAATAAATTAATAAGAACTCATGAAAAAATTTTATACTGTTTCACAACAGGTCGTTTAATTACGGCTGCAAAATTACTGCCAAAATATAAAAGCGACGTTTCTTTTTAGTTCAAAATATGCAATATTTTGAACCAAAATTTCGTTAACATTAGAAATTGTTTGCTTATACTCAATACAATGTAACTATAATTGGCTTATGAAGAAAGAAGAAAACTCTCGTCCGTTCGTATTGCTAGATAATAGGAGTAATTTACAGATACTTAATCTTGCTGGTGACTCTTTTATTGCAAAAATATCAAGCAAGAAAGGTGGTGTAGGAACATCAACTATTTCGGGTAATGTAATAGTGATGATGTTGGTTGGTTCTACAGTAGTAAAATCTCACGGAAGAACTATAACTTTGGCTGAAGGTCAGATGATGATTCAGAAGGAGGCAGACATAGTAGAATTTACTGAAGGAATCAATCCAAATAGGAAAGAAAGACATCTTTGTCTTATCTTTTCAATCAAGGACAGTATGATTAGATACTTTATAACTTCTCAGCCAAACATCAAAATACAGAAGGCGGACAATATAAATGTTTTCACGACCTACACTATGCACAACATAACAAAAGCATTCGGTTATTCTATGCTGCCATATTTTGAAAGTCAGACTGAAATTCATAAAGGTCTGCTGAGAACAAAGGTTGTAGAGTTGCTCTACAACATTATGGAAGCCCAGCCAGATATGTTTGCCATCATTATGCACGAGAGAAAGGAAATGAGAACAAGCATAGAGATGGTAATGGAGCAAAGACTTACCACATCCGTAAGTTTGCCAGACCTGGCTTATGCTTCTGGACGAAGCCTTTCAACATTTAAGAGAGATTTTCAAAAAGTTTACAACGAATCTCCAGCCAAGTGGATAAGGGAGAGGAGACTCGAGAAGGCTAAGGAACTTCTGCAGACAACGTCTTTAACTATTATGGATATTTGTTACTCATTGGGATTTGAGAATACTACACACTTCTCTAGGATATTCAAGGAATATTTTGGAGTAACACCTACTGAAATGAGAACTAAAGAATTTTAATTGTTATGAAAAAAAGAACCATTGTACTTTGTCTATGCTTATTTGCAACACTTTCTGTCTTTGCTCAAACAAAACGTGCTGAGGTGGAAAACCTTACTCTCAGAATACTTAGAGAATACCCTAAGGCAACTCTAGCAGATATTTACAAGACATCGTTTCAGGATGTCTTCGGACCAGAACATCTTGTGGAGAATCCAGAGTCTGTAAGGAATTATCTCAATGTGGAACTTAAGCAGATGGAAGAAGAGAAAGCTAAAGGCGAAGAGGTGAAATCTCCATACTATGAGCCTTGCGGCCTAGAGGGAAACTTTATCAGGGTGTATCTTTCCGTATTGCAAGATAGTATTATTTCCAACGAACAGCTTGCAGATGCTTTTGTAAGAAGTTCAAAGAAAATCAAAAAGGTTTCTCTAGACTACTGGCTTAAGGAGTGGAGAGAAAGATGCCAGTATGTGAAAGAAATGAACCTTTCTTTAGAAAACTTCGAGAAAGAGAGCCTGTATATAGAACAGATAATAGAAAAAGGACACTATGCGTGGGTACATTCAAGAATATATCACGATACCTACCACCCACACTACAGAATAATAGAAAGAGAGATTTTTCTTTCAGAAATACTTCCTCTAATACAGCAAAAAAGAAGCGAAGAATCTAGAAAATAAAGTAAAGAAATAAAATATAACTTTGTACGTTAACC